>AWNV01000017.1 GCA_000493965.1 Candidatus Aminicenans sakinawicola JGI OTU-1 | reverse complement strand
ATACCTTTATTTAACCTTGATGAAATCTGCTTATAAAAGTATATGAATTTGAGGGGATGGAAGAAGCGACATTGAAAGATTTAGCCTTTCTGAGTCGATCTTCGAGGGAATCAGACAAAGTCGGGACTGATGGATGTGTGAGCACTGTATAATCAAAGGGGCGGTGTTAATGGTGGCTCGCGGACATTGTGGCGGTGCTTAAGATAAACATGCGGAGTTCCAGCAGAGCCGAGAAGATCGGGGAGGAAATGGCGTTAAAAATCTTAGTGGAGCGCAGACATGTTCTCAAATTCATCTATTATCGGCATTCTTTACCTTACAGGCGAGCCGATCTTACTGCATCTGCTGCGTTACAGCATATTCGTGGTGAAGGACCACAACTTCATGCGCTGTGCCTTGCATCTGCAGCAAGCTTGGCTCGTGAATAATCCACGTCCACGTGGATTATTCATAAAGAATGCCGATACCATTAGTTAATTTCAATGATATTTGCCTTTTAGTATGATCTTTCGCAAGATAAAGGTAATCACATTGTGCCTCAAATTTTCTTTCAATAATAATCGGCATTTTTTACCCTTTGGGCGAGCCGATCTTACTGCATCTGCTTCGTTACAGCGCATTCGCGGTGGACGACCACAGCTGCATACCCTGTGCCTCGCATCTGCTTTTCAGGGATTTTGAATATCGGCTGAAAAATGCTATTATAAGACAAGCTTCAGGAAAAGATGCGGAGAGGTGCTGGAGTGGCTGATCAGGGTCGCCTGCTAAGCGATTGTACCGTTAATAAGCGGTACCGTGGGTTCGAATCCCACCCTCTCCGCCCTGCCAGGCGAATGATACCTGCTGTTCGCCGTATGTCAAGGCCTGCCTGATCATTTCTTCCATTATCTCGTCACTCATCCGGTGGGTGTTAACGCCTGAGAACAGCTTGGATTTTTCCAGATAAAAACAGTATGTACAGGCCATGTTGCAGTCAGGCCCAGCAGGTTTCACAAGGATGGAAGATAGCGGTTTTTGGCGGTGTGAATAATCCACCTTAGTTATTCCTTAGACAGCAGTTCGCATTAATCATATCTATTTTAAATTTATATTTTAATTGGATATCATAGTCAAATTGGTTCTTATTCTGAGATTATTTGAGATTTTTGGCTTTTATAAGATTATAATCGTTAATGTGAAATTAAGGACAATAACAACAGGTTTTAACCTTGAGCCGGCCAGGGCAGAGGACCAAATCAGGAAAGTCAGCGGTTTTACGAATGCCGTAAAGAAAGTATTTGAGCAGAACGGATATGTTGTTCAATCAATCCGTATAGCGACTCAACCATGGGAAAAATATTTCACTTCCAAGAGTCAAATATTGAGATTAGTTGAAAGTATAGAAGATTATACTAATAGATACAGCATTGATTATTTCAATATTGGTACAACGCTTGATTCGAATAATATTTTACTTATATTTGACATGATAAAGAATACTTCCATCGGATTTTGTACTGTTCTTGTTTCTGATGATAGAAAGATTAATTATGAAGCAGCGAGGCAAACAGCTAAATTGATGAAGAAACTGTCAAGGATAGATAAAGAAGGTTTTGCAAATTTAAGATTCGCGGCTATATTTAACACAAAACCTGGAAGTCCGTTTTATCCTGCAGCATATCACAAGGGCAAGACTTCTTTTGCTATAGGGACTGAAAACAGTGGGCTTGTGTATAAGGCATTTTCGAAAGCAAAGAATATAGAAGCTGCAGGAAGGCATCTAAAAAAAATCCTGACTGATGAATTTAAAAGTATCGAGAGAATTGCCAATAAAATAAGCAGTGAAGAGAAGATAAAATATGGCGGAATTGATGTTTCTATTGCAAGTTCTGTAGATCGAAAGGAAAGTATTGCTTTTGCTTTTGAAAAGCTCGGCTTAGGAAAATTCGGTGAATCAGGAACACTTGCTGTTGCAAAACTCATTACTGATACCTTGCGAGATTTGAAAGTAAAAAAATGTGGTTATTCGGGGCTTATGCTGCCTGTCCTCGAAGATTATGGGTTAGCCAAAAGGAATAGTGAAGGTAAATATAATTTGGCTAATTTGCTGCTATATTCATCTGTATGCGGGACAGGGCTGGATACTATTCCGCTGCCAGGGGATGTATCAGAAAAGAAGCTTTATGCATTGCTTTTGGATGTAGCATCTCTTTCAATTAAGTTGAATAAGCCGCTTTCAGCAAGGTTAATGCCTGTCCCGGGAAGGAAAACAGGTGAAATGACTTTTTATAAATTCGAATATTTTGCTAATAGTAAGGTCATGAAAATATAAACTAGTTTTTCTTTTTCTTGCCTTTTTTTTCTTCTTTGAACATTTCCTGAAAGTGATTGCTAATATTTTTTATATCCTTGCTTTCGATTCTGGCTTTTTTCTTAAGAAGATTTTTATCTGTTTTGGGAAAAAGGTTGCTTATTTTATCATCCTCTGCGGACTTTAAAGTTATGCTCACAGTATATGAAACTTTCTTGCCTTTTTTATTTTCCTGTTCGATATTTTTCATTATTCTCTTGCATACATTTTCAGCATCTCTTTTTTTTGTGTGTGGCAGTAAAATTACAAACTCGTCTCCTCCATATCTTGCAACAATATCAACTGTTCTTGTGTTCTTTTTCAATATCCGGGCCAGGTCTTTTAAAATATTGTCGCCTACTGAGTTTCCATGTTGATCGTTTATTTTTTTAAAATCGTCTATATCAATAATTATCAGAGAAAGTCCATGACTGTAACGCTTATACCTTTCTATTTCCTTATTTAATTGTTTGTCGAAATTGCTTTTGTTGTATACGCCAGTTAAAGAATCAATATTGGCCATATTTTTTAAAGAACTCAAGTAGTAAACATTTTCTATAGCAGCAGCAGCATAATCAGCAATAGTCGTTAAAATTTTGACTTCTGCTGGAGAAAATGGTTTCTTATTCTTCTTGTTAATTAACTGGATAACACCTATGATTTTGTCGTTAACTTTTAAAGGGGCACCAATAATTGATTTAGCCTTGAATCCTGTGATTTTGTCAATTCGACTGCTTAATTTTGGGTCCTTTTGGACATCTTCAATCAAGATAGGCTGACCGGTTTTTACAACTTTGTTTGTGATGCTTTCTTCTTTTGGAATCCTCTTATTTTTCAATTTGCCGGCATTTTTGCCAACAACCAGTTTGAAATAGAGTTTTTCCGTTTTTTTATCGATAAGTAAGAGAGACCAGTTGACTGGAGCAATGATATTACCGATTTTTTCCATTACCCGGTTCATTGCTTCATTTATTGTTTTCACTGCAGCGATTCCAACATCTACATCTACGAAAGCAGAGAGTTTAACAAAATCATCCAGGTTTTCTAATTCTTTTTCTTCATCCATCTTGTATGTTGCCTTTTCCCGTATTTGCTTATGACAAACTTATAGCACAGGAATATAAAGAGGTCAAATATTCAATCTAATCCTGTTAATCTCCTGCCCTCTTTTGAAAAGAATGCTGGATAATGCCAATGTTTTACATCCTTTCTAGCTGAGGTATCCCCATGAGGGAAAGTGCCTGGTTGAGGATTTTTTTTAGGTAATAAATAGTCAAGATGCGAATATTCTTAATTTCCCTATTTTCTTCAGACAGGATTTGATATTTGTGGTAATATGCATTGATTTTTTGACAGAGATTGAAGGAATATTTGGCCAGATGAGAAAATTCAAGAGAGCGGATAGAATGCAGCACCTCTTCATCAAGTTTTGAAGCCTGGAGGACAATATCCCAAAAGTCAGACATCTCTGATTCTGGCAAATCATCAAATGAGATTTTTTCTGGTGAGATGAGAGATAGAATATTTGCCTCTTCAAATCCTTCTCTTTCTTTAAGCTTGCGGAATATGCTGTTGATGCGGACAGAAGTGTATTGGAGGTAGACTCCTGTCTCTCCTTCAAAATTAAGTGCCTCGTCAAAATCAAATATGATGAGAGAGTTATTTGTAAATTTGAGCATGAAGTAGCGGAGTGCCCCACAGGCAATTTTATGGGCAGCATTGCTTTTTTGGTCAAGAGAAAATTGAGGATTTCTTTTATTCACTTCGACTAAAGCTTTTTCTTCAAGGCGGTCCAGTAGATCATCGGCTTTAACGCCAATGCCTTTTCTCCCTGAAACTTCGAGGAAAGTTTTTGTGCTGTCTTTCTCTTCCATTTCCAGATCAAGTTCCTTAAGGCTTTTTGGGGAAAGAGCGACCATTTCATATGAAAAGTGGATGGATTTTTCAGCTTCTTTGATAAATTTAAGAGATTTTAATCCCTGGATTACGATTTTTTGCAAGTAGGACTGTCTTGAATCTATAACATTATAGATCAGGCTGCCTTTTCCGAAACTNGCAGAACATTTGGTTGGAGCTGATGATGTTATCCATATTATTTTTCCATCCTGCTTTACAAAAGGTTCATAATAAAAATCTTTTCCTAAAAGGCCTAATTTCCAGAGCTGGTAAGCGATATCTTTCCCGACGTAAGTAACTGTCCCATCAGAACGAACAATTATTTTTTCCTTATCAGGATCATCTTCAAGTTTCATGACCCAGCATCCTTTGTTCATCCCTGCATCTGATAAAGAGATGGCATTTTTCTTTTTAAGAAGATTGAGGGCCTTTTCCCAGAATTTTAATCCGAGAATACTGCTTTCACATGGAAGAACATCATAGCTTATACCGAGTCTCTGCATTGTTTGAAGATGGGCATTGATGATTCGTCGCGAGACGTATTCTGCTATTTTGAATTCGGGATTTTCTCCTTTTTCTATTTTTTTTAGAATTTCGGATTTTCTTTTTAAAGATTCTGGATGACTTTCTAAATATGAAGTAACTTTCGTATAGAGATCCCAACAGTAATAATCGAATTTACCTTTGATTTTTTGAATGTCTTCCAGAGCTTTTTTCTCCAAATCCATAAATCCGAAGACAATATCTACTACTTGGACTCCAGTGTCGTCTATGTAGTTTTGAATCTCAACATTTTCTCCTTTGAATTTGAGGCAGCGTGCTAAAGTGTCTCCAAGAACAGCGTTCCTTAAATGGCCGATATGTGCAGCTTTATTGGGGTTAATGTTGGTATGCTCTATAATGACTTTTTTCTCCTGGGGAAGGAGAGAAGTGTTTCCGGAAGATAGAATTTTCTTGGAGAAAAAATTTCTTCTATCCAAATAAAGGTTAATGTATCCTCCTCCTGCTGCCTCGATTCTTTCAACTCTTTTAAGAGATGAAAGCTGGGGGATGATTTCAAGTGCCAATTCTCTTGGCTGCCTCTTTATTTTTTTTGCCAGGAGAAAGGGAAATGCCAGGGCAAGGTCTCCCATTTTGATTTGAGGAGTATATGTAATTTCCAGCTCTTCTCGTTCCAGAGGATATTTATCTTTCAGGAGTTTGTAGATTTTTTCTTTAAGATAGAGTTTTAATTCCTTCATGATGGAATTCTCATTATAACAAATTTGGCCAATTGGGCAAGGAGGCAGAGAATTTTTCTTGCATCGATGGTTGTTATATGATACTAAATTATTTTATAGTATCGACAGTTTTCATGAATATTCAGGTTAACCATTATAAAGGGATATAATAGAGGAAAACCATGAAAAAGACACGTCTTAATAGCTTCCATAAAAGTCATAAAGCCAGGATGGTCGAGTTCTTCGGCTGGGAGATGCCAATTGAGTATTCTGGAATAATCGAAGAGCATCTTGCAGTACGCAATAGAGCTGGATTGTTTGATGTGAGTCACATGGGAGAAATCCTTATTTCAGGAAGTCAGGCGCTTGATTTTGTCCAGTATTTAACGCCAAATAATGCGGCCCGTTTAACTGAGGGGAAGGCCCAGTATTCTGCGTTAACTACTCCACCGGGGACTTTTATTGATGACCTTTTAGTTTATTATCTGGATGAAAATAAATATTTTTTGGTTGTTAATGCGTCTAATTCTGATAAGGATTATGAATGGATCCTCAGTCATAAGCATGGTTTTGATGTTAAGGTTGAGAATCAGAGTGATGATTATTCACAGCTTGCTATCCAGGGGCCAAAGGCTTTAGAAATTCTTCATATGCTGACAGATATTGATTTAGAAGGAATGAAGCCCTTTAATTATAGTAGAAGAAAGGTTGCTGGTATTGAATCTATTGTTTCACGTACAGGTTATACAGGAGAAGACGGTTTTGAAATTTATACTCTTTCTTCTAAACCAGGCATAATCTGGGAGGCTGTCATAGATAAAGGTAAACCTTTTGGCCTTCTTCCTGTTGGTCTCGGAGCTCGTGATACACTCCGGTTGGAATCCATGCTAAGGCTGTATGGGAATGATATTGATGAAACTACAACCGTTCTGGAAGCAGACCTGCGCTGGATTGTTAAGTTTAAGAAAGGAGATTTCATGGGAAGGGAAGTTCTACTTAGACAAAAAGAAGAAGGAATTAAAAGAAAAATTATTGGGTTTGAAGTTATGGGCAGAGGAATTGCCCGTTCTCATTATCCTGTTTTCATAGAGGGGAAGAAGGTTTCTGAAGTGGCTTCAGGAACTTTTTCTCCATATTTAAAGAAAAGTATTGGGACTGCTTATCTTCCTGTTGAATTTACAAAGGTCGGTACTGAATTTGGAATTGAGATAAGAGGAAGTATTGTCAATGCTAAAGTTGTCCCTACGCCTTTTTATAAACGTAGTTAGAAAAACACAGAAACAAAAGTAATAAACACTTTTTTGAAAGATTGAAGAATTTCCGTTGCCAGTGACAGGTCACATATGACATGTGACTGGCACAGAGGAGGAAAATATGTATCCTGATGAATTTTATTTTACAAAAGACCATGAGTGGGCAAAGTTAGAAGGAGATGAAGCAGTCATTGGTATCTCAGATTTTGCTCAAAAACAACTTGGAGATGTAGTTTTTGTGGAAGTGCCTCATGTTGGAACACAATTGAAAGTCCATCAATCTTTGGGAGTAGTCGAGTCTGTTAAGTCTGTCTCTGATATTTATTCCCCTCTTTCGGGCGAAGTGACCGAGGTAAATGAAGAATTGAATGATTCCCCCGAGTTGGTAAACGAAGACCCTCATGGCAAAGGATGGATAATCCGTCTAAAGATCAAGGATGCCTCGGAAGTTGAAAAGTTGATGTCTGCTTCTGAATACGAGAAATATCTTGAGGGGCTTGAAGAGTAATCTTTTATAAAATAATTCGAGGATGGTTTGAATAATGAGCTATATACCTTTAAGCGATAAAGATAAGAAAGAAATGCTGATCAAAATCGGAATTTCTTCTATTGAAGATCTTTTTCATTCGATTCCAGAGAATATAAAATTAAAAAGAGATCTTGACTTGACCGGCCCTTTGTCAGAGCTTGAACTCATTCAGTATTTTGAAGGAGAAGCCCGGAAAAATAAATATACTGATTTCCTTTCCTTTTTAGGTGCCGGAGTTTACCGTCATGTTATACCTGCTGTTGTGGATTATTTAAGTAACAGGGGGGAATTCATTAGTCCTTACACACCTTATCAGCCGGAAGTGAGCCAGGGAACCCTCCAGATTATTTTTGAATTCCAGACTCTTATCTGTCAATTGACCGGTATGGAGGTTTCAAACGCATCGCTTTATGATGGTGTTTCGGGTGCGGCAGAAGCCGTTTTAATGGCATACCGCATAAAGAAAAAGCCTAAAATACTGGTAGCAAAAACTCTTCATCCTCAGTATAAGAAGGCGATAAATACTTATACGAGAAGATTGAATATTAAGATTGAGGAGATCAATTATTCGGATTCAGGTGAAATTGATTTTAATGATCTTCAGAAAAAGCTGGACGATGAAACGAGTGGAGTGATCTTTCAGTCTCCGAATTTTTTTGGAGTCATAGAAGATATAAAAAGAGTTTCAGGCATTGCCCATAGTTCCCAAGCTCTGTCCGTTGTTTCAGTGGCTGAGGCGATATCCCTTGGTATGTTGGAGCCTCCCGGGAATCTTGGAGCTGATATTGTTACAGGTGAGGCTCAATCTTTTGGAGTCCCTTTGAGTTTTGGTGGTCCTTATGTAGGCTTTATGGCTTGTGGCAAAGAGTTTATCAGGCAGTTTCCGGGCCGCATAACCGGACAAACCAGGGATGTTGATGGAAAGAGAGGATTTGTTTTAACTTTATCTACAAGAGAGCAGCATATTAGGCGGGAACGCGCAACTTCTAATATATGCACGAATCAAGCTTTGTGTGCTTTGAGGGCAACCATATTTCTGGAAACTCTTGGTCAAGAAGGGTTGAGAGAACTGGCCTTGCAGAACCTTCAAAAATCTTATTACGCATTAGATAATCTGCATAAGATAGAAGGAATAGCCAGGAAGTTTAAAGGAGCTTTTTTTAATGAGTTTGTCCTTGAATTTGATAAATCTTGGTCTGAAGTGGATCAGCACCTCAGGAAAAAGGGAATCGTCGGGGGGTTAGATCTTAAAGAATATTATCCAGAACTTGAGAATTGTGCATTGTTCTGCTTTACAGAAATGCATAAGAAAGAGGATGTCGATAGATTATCCCAGACGCTGAAGGATGCATTAAGATGATAGATTCAGAATATATATAGGGTTGGGAATAAAATGATAAGAGAACCATTGATTTTTGAGATTAGCAGTGAGGGAAAGAGAGCTTTTTTGCTTCCAAAGTTGGATGTCCCTGAAAAGAAGGAGCTGCTTGAAGGGGTTCCTGTCAGGGAAAAGATTGAAGGATTCCCAGAGGTTTCAGAGGTAGAGATTGTAAGGCATTTCACACGGCTCTCCCAAACGAACTATTGTATTGATTTAGGTTTTTTCCCTTTGGGATCATGTACGATGAAGTACAATCCAAAAATTAATGAAAAGATTGCTTCAATAGAACAGTTTGTTTCTTCACATCCTTATGCCCCCCAAGATTTAGTCCAGGGAAATCTCGAGATATTAAAAACTGCGGAAGAATTCTTTAAAGAGATTACAGGAATGGATGCCTTTACACTCCAACCTTCCGCAGGGGCGCATGGTGAGCTGACAGGAATGATGCTTATACATGCTTGCCTCGAGAGCAGGGGAGACCCAAGAAAAATCGTACTTATTCCTGATTCGGCTCATGGGACAAATCCTTCTAGTGCTCATATCTGTGGTTATCGAGTTCAGGAAATAAAATCTAATGAAAACGGTACGATTGATTTGGAAGATCTCGCCAGGGCTATGACAGAAGAAGTGGCTTCAATAATGGTTACTAACCCGAATACACTGGGGGTCTTTGAGTCGGATATAGAGACAATTGCTAAAATTGTCCATTCCAAGGGAGGTTTTGTGTATATGGATGGGGCAAACATGAATGCTCTGATGGGAATATGCCGTCCTGGAGATATGGATGTTGATGTCATTCATCTAAATTTACATAAGACTTTTTCGACACCCCATGGAGGTGGGGGGCCTGGCTCAGGACCTGTTGGAGTTAAAATGGAGTTGGAACCCTTCCTTCCTGTCCCGGTCATAAAGAGAGAAGGGGACTCGTATCGGCTTATTTATAACAGGCCCAAAAGCATTGGTCAGGTCAAGGGATTTTATGGGAATTTTTTAGTTATCGTTAAAGCTCTGGCTTATATGTTATCTCTAGGTTCGCAGGGAATAAAAGAGGTTTCTGAGATTGCTGTATTAAATTCAAATTATATAAGAAGAAATTTGGAGGATGACTATCATCTTAAGTACAAGGCAGCCACACTCCATGAGTGCGTTTTTTCGGATAAAAATCAAAAGGAACACGGCGTAAATAATATCGACATTGCAAAGAGGCTAATAGATTTTGATCTCCATCCTCCCACAATGTCTTTTCCTTTGATTGTCCATGGAGCTTTAATGATTGAACCAACTGAAACAGAGAGCAAAAGGGATTTAGATCTTTTTGTTAATGCTATGAAATTGATTTCCAGGGAGGCCGAAGAAAATCCTGATATAGTGAAATCTGCTCCACATAAATCTTATGTACGGCGGTTGGATGAAACCATGGCTGCCCGGAATCCTGTTTTGAGATGGAGCAGGGATAAAGAAAAGGAATAAAATGGCTATTCAAGATTTGATTATGGATCTTCATACTTTCTGGGCTGGCCAGGGATGTTATATTGCCCAGTCCTATGACCTTGAGGTTGGTGCCGGGACAATGACTCCTGATACATTTTTCAGGGTGCTGGATAAGCGGCCGTGGAAAGTTGCCTATGTACAACCCTCCCGCAGACCTGTAGATGGAAGATATGGAGAAAACCCTCACAGGGTCCAAAAGCATTTCCAATACCAGGTCATTATAAAGCCATCTCCTTCCGAGATTCAGAATACCTACATTGAGAGTTTGGCTTGCCTTGGTATTAATCTCCAGGATCACGACCTGCGTTTTGATGAGGATAATTGGGAATCTCCTACTATAGGAGCATGGGGAGTTGGATGGCAGGTGCTGCTCGATGGATTGGAGATAACTCAATTCACTTATTTTCAGCAAACAGGGGGAATAGAGCTTTTTCCGGTTCCGGTTGAGATAACATATGGGTTGGAAAGATTGGAGATGTTTCTAGAAGGGAAAGATAATATTTATGATTTAAAGTGGTCAAAGGATGTTAATTATGGAGATTTGAGATTTTTTGAAGAAAAAGAATTTTCGGATTATAACTTCAACTTTGCCAACGTAAATCTGTTGAGAAAATCGTTTTCTCTACATATCAAGGAAGCTAACGAACTTATTGACAAAGATTTACTGCTTCCAGCCTATGATATGTGTCTGAAATGTTCACATTTTTTTAATCTTCTGGACTCGAGGAAGGCAATAAGTGTGGCAGAAAGAGTCAAGATGATTTCTCAAATAAGGAGTGCTGTGAATAAAATTGCAAAAGAATACGCTGTAAAGGAGGCTTTATTCTGATGGAATTCCTTTTAGAGATCAATACGGAAGAGCTTCCTTCTGACCATGTTGAAATAGCTCTTTCCCAGCTTGGGAATAAAGTTAAAGATAAGCTTGAAGAGTCAAATGTCCTGATTTCCGGAATAAAAACATATGGGACTTGCCGCAGACTGGTAGTTGTAGGAGATCTTGCAGCCGAACAGAAGGATAAAAAAGTGGAAATTATCGGGCCTCCAAAGACAAAAGCTTTTATGGCAGATTGTTCACCTTCTCCTGCAGCTAAAGGATTTGCAAGGTCGCAAGGTGTCAGTGTAGATGAACTTGATGTGATAGAGACAGAAAAGGGAGAATATATTGGGATTAGAAAAGTTATAAGAGGGAAGCCTACTCAGGAGATTCTTATTAATATCCTTCCTCAGATTATATCATCTGTTTCATTTCCAAAAATGATGAGATGGGGAGAAAGCACATTCAAGTTTTCCCGTCCTGTAAAAAACATTCTCTGCCTTTTTGATGGGCAAGTTCTCTCTTTCTCTGTAGGAGGAGTTTTTAGCAATGATTTTACTAGCGGGCACAGGATGTATTTTCCGCAAAAAATACAAGTAAGATCTTTCTCTGAATATAAGGATATTTTAAAGAAAAATAAAGTTATACTTGAGCAGGAAAAAAGAAAAAAATTGATACTGGCTCAAATAGAAAGGAAATTGACTCCTTTGGAAGCACAACTTTTCAGGGATGAACAGCTTTTAGAAAAACTTACATATGATATTGAGCATCCATATGTCTTTTTGGGGAGATTTCCTGAGAAATATCTAAAATTACCAATTGAGATCCTTAGTACAGCTATGAAAGTAGGTCAGAATCTTTTTTCAGTCGTCAAGAGAAAAAAGCAGTTGCCATATTTCTTAGGTGTAGCCGATGCTTTTAAGGACACAAAAACTCTTATTAGAAGAGGAAATGAGCGGGTTCTAAAAGCTCGATTGGAAGATGCAAGGTTTTTCTGGGAGCAGGATTCTAAACTTACTTTGATGGAGAGAACAAAGCAACTCAATAAAATTATTTTTCAGGAGGGGTTAGGAAGCTATGAAGATAAGGCCTGGAGATTAAAAAAGATTGCTTCTTATCTTGCAGATAAGCTTGAAGTGAATAAAGAAAAAAAACATATTGTCCAGGCGGCTGAATTGTGCAAGGTGGATCTTCTTACAGAAATGGTAAGAGAATTTCCTTCTCTTCAGGGTAAAGTCGGTGGGCTATATGCTCGTAAAGAGGGATATCCTGCATTGATTTGGAAAGCTATATATGAACACTATCAACCTCTCAGCCTGGAAGATAAATCTCCTTCTTCATTATCTGGCGCGATTCTTTCTATTGCAGATAAAGTAGATTCTATAGTGGGACAGCTTGGAATTGGGATCAGTGTATCGGGCTCAAAAGATCCCTTTGGGCTGCGTCGTAGTACTCAGGGGGTATGTAAGATTATACTGGATAAAAAACTGAATTTACCTTTCTCGCGCTTTATGGATAAAGTATTAAATGTTTTAGGGGATAAACTTCAAGAGGATAGGCTTGATGTTAAGGATTACTGCCTGAAATTCTTTAAGGGCCGGTTGCAATACATTTTTGAAAGGAAAGGATATCGATATGACCTGGTTAAGGCAGCTCTTGCGCCCGGGATAGATAATATTTACTATTCTTATCTCAGGTTAAGGGCTTTAGATAGCCTCAAAGATAGCTCTCAATTTGAGCCGATGATTCTTATTGCCAAGCGCGTAAATAATATCCTTCGCGAACAACCCCAGTATAAAGTTAACTCAGAATTGTTTTTTGAAAAGCAAGAGAGGGAACTTTACACTACTTTTACTATAATTAAAGAAAATATTCTTCCGCTGATTTCAAGAGGAGATTTTTCTAAGGCTCAGAGAATTGCTTTCCGGATAAGGTCATCCATAAATAATTTTTTCGATCATGTCCTGGTTATAGATGATGATAAAAGAATCAGGCAGAATCGCCTGGCTCTTCTTCAAGCAATAAGCAAACTATTGATTCAGATCGCTGATTATTCTCAAGTAGTCATAAAGGGATAGATTATTTTTACCTGATTTTTATGACAAGAGACTATCTGGAATTATATCGGGAATTATTACCTTTTGAATTCGGATGTTTATCTAGCCGTCGACTTCATATTTGGAAGCATGGGAACTGTCAATATCGGATTTTTCCCATGTTGAAAACTTCTGTTCCAGGGCAATAATTTTCACGAGAGTGCCAGGATAGTTCTGCTCTTTTTTTTCTCCATAGGGATTAAATTGAACCCCTATTTGGTATTTGTAACTTTTCCCCACATTTGGAGAAACCCATCTCACCTGGCCTTTGATAAGCAAGGGGATCCTTTCGCCTGGAACAGATATTTTCATGATTAGATTCTTATTGATTTTTAAAGATAGCTGGCTGAGAAAACGAAGTCCCCCCCGGCTCATATCTAAAACAGGGCAAAATTCCTCCCTATATTTACTTTTTGAAGGGAAAAATTTTTTTGTCTTGTGGTTTACTGTTGCTCCTGGTATTTCAAAACGTAAACATGTCCTTCTTTCTATTCCTTTGAAGTTCATACAAGACCTCCTCTTCAGCTGTTTTCAACCATTGCTTGATTATTAAAGTAAGTATATCAAATTCTTTATTAATGTCAAACATCAAAAAAAGAATAATATTTTATTTTCTCGGGTGTCTCAGCAAGAAGAGAAAACAGAAAGAATTTAGAAGTAAAAGGTATTTTAAAAGAGGCAGAAGTCCAACGAGTGGGATGAGAAGAGAAGATGCGACGAGTGCTCCAAAGAAAGAACCGAGTAAATCTAAGCCATAACCAAGGCCGTAATTCTGTTTTTCTTCTAGATATAAAAGGTTAGAGACAATAAATAAATCTCCGGATAAAAAACCAAGAGAAAACAGAAATATGAAAAACAGGAACTCAGCAGGCTGTGTCTTTATTGCGGCAAGGATAAGGAAGAGCATGAGGATGAATAGGAATTGAATTAAAAGGATTTGTGAAAAGTCGAGTTTTTTTCTATTTTTTCCACGGAAAGAACCTGAAAATAGGCCAAGCATGAAGCATGCAAAAAGGAGAGCTATTTTTTGATAAACATATCCACAGTATATTTGAAAGGCTATTATCACGATTATTTCTACTACTATTGTAGTCAGGCCCATAACTGCAAGAGGGACCATGAAAAAATATGTTTTTTTTCTCTTTAGACTTAAAATAAAAAGTGAAATCAGGAACAAGAGCAGGGGAAAATCCAATAACCAGAAAGTGCTAATTTTTGAGAAGAAAGAAAATACCTTTGCTTCTAATCCTCTAAAGTGAGTGCTCCATAGTACAGAATTATAAAAATAGCTGACTGGTGCCAGGTCATGATTTATTGTTTTTTCCCCTGAAGTGATTTTTTCTTTTAAGTATTTCACTCTAAGCTTGTTAAGCCGTGATATGAGAAGTTGTGGGCTGACATAAATATTACGGAGGTTTAAATTTTCTATTCTCCGGCTGATCTCTTCATAGTCTAGAAAAAGAGGATGGAAGGACGCAAGGAAAATATTAGTGTCCCCGGGCACGATTTCAATAAAGGGAAACACTTCTTTGAGTGAAAAGTAAAGAGAGGCAAGAAAGTCTTGAAGCTCCACGCTGATATAGTTCTCAGCAGAAGGTACACGGAAAGAAAATATGCCCTGTTTTGTCAGCCGTTCTTTAACTTTTTGAAAAAATTCCTCTGTATAGAAGCGATTTATCTGAGCTGTTGCTGGTTCCGGCAGGTTGAGAATTATGATATCATATATTTTTTTTGTGCTGTTTATAAAAGCTCTTCCATCTTGATAAAAAGTATGTATTCTCCTGTTTTGAAAGATTTCTTGTTCTGATGCAGGGAGATATTGAAGAGAGAAACGGATAATTTCAGGGTCAAGTTCAACATAATCTATTTCTTCCAGGGGGTATTTTAAGGCCTGCCTTAAACTTCCCCCTGCACCTCCTCCGATGAGAAGGGCTTTTTTTGCCAAAGGATTTTGGAGAAGTGCGAAGTGAACAGATTCTTCTGAAGACGCAAGATCAGGATAAGAATAGACCATGAGATTGTTATTATAAAGAGATGCCTGTTCTTCTGTTTTGATGAGCTGAAGTTTTCCATAGGGAGTGTCTTTGCTCTGGATAAGGCGGAAAGGCTTCCAATAAAATTTTTGGGTTGGGAGGTCGTTTAGATAAAAAAATGCCAGAAAGACGAGTGTTAAGGAGAATACAATCTTGTGTTTTCTCCCTCCAAATGTAAAAAAGGCAATTAAGGAGATAAATATTCCGACTATCGCAGTAGCCTGCCAGTTAGAAAAAAATGGTATTAAAAGAAAATAGACAATTATGCCTGCAATTGAAGAGCCAAGGGCCTCGAGAAGATAAACTTGAGGCAGATTCCCCTTTAAGAAATGGATGTTGAATACAAAGAGTAATCCTATGGGGAAGCTTATGAAAAAGGCAAGAGCCAGTGAAAAGATCAAAACCGGAATTGTTCCTACGATCTCCCCAGGTAAAATCTTAAGTGGAAACCGTGAAAATCTCAGACTAATAAGGCATAGAGAAAATAAAATAATAATAACATAATAAATTTGAGGAAATCTTGAGATATTAAACTTGAATTTTTTCGAAGATATGCTTCCCAGTCCGCTCCAAAGGAGCCAGGCCGCAAGCAGCAGACCGAAAGTGATTTCGTTCCCGTAAAAATGAGCTGAAAATTCTCTAAGAAGAAGGGTTTGAAATGAAAGGGCAAGAAAACCCAGGAGAAAAGGAGGCAGAAAATTAATCAAGACCAGATTCCCGGGATAGGATTATTACAAAATTTGCATTTTCCATTAGTTAGATTGATTATTTGTATCTGATACCCCATCCGCTTTATAAGGATATTTTTGCAGTTTGGACAGTATGTATTTTCTGCTTTGTGCCCCGGCACATTTCCGATGTAAACGTAATGAATTCCTTCTTTAATAGCGATGTTTCGAGCCCTTTCAAGCGTAGAAATAGGAGTGGGTGGGAGATTTTTCATGAGATACATGGGATGGAACCTGGAAAAATGAAGCGGCACATCTGGTCCAATCTCTCGAAGTACCCATTGGCACATACTCCTGATTTCCTCAGGGGTGTCATTAAGAGTTGGAATAACGAGATATACGATTTCCATCCAGATTGTGCTGTTTGCTACTATTTTTATTGCATCAAGAACTGGCTGCAGTTTTCCTCTTACATAATTTGTATAAAACTCCTGAGAAAAGCTTTTTAGGTCGATCTTTATTGCATCTACAACTTGTATCAATTCCTTTAGAGGTGTGGGGTTTATATGCCCGCCAGTAATAACGACATTTTTAATTCCCTTTTTTCGGGCTTGCTGAGAAGTATCATACATGTATTCGTAAAAAACAATGGGTTCTGAATAAGTATAAGCGATTATTGGGCATTTATTTGCTTGGGCGGATTTCACGACTGAAGTAGGGGGGAAGTCAACATGATTAATTTGTTCAGGCCTTACCTGGGATATTTCCCAGTTTTGGCAGAATTTGCAATTTACATTACACCCGGCAGTAGCTATAGAAAGTGCTTGGTTGTTTGGGAGAAAATGGAACAGGGGCTTTTTTTCTATAGGATCAACATGAATGGAGCAGGCTTTTCCATAGACCAAAGTGTAGTATGTTCCGCCCATGTTTTCCCTGACACCGCAGTATCCCCTTTCTTTGTCGCTTAGTTTACAGAAGCGGGGGCAAAGAGTGCATTCTATCTCCCTGTCAGGATGCTTTTTGTAAAAACGGGCCTCGACCTTGGAGAGATTAGCTTTCTGGCTAAAAGCATAGAGGTTCGTGAGAACCGCTGTCAGATTGGTACCAGCCAAGATACCAGCTTCCCCGGTGGCCTTTAAAAATTGTCGTCTTTTCATTATTTAGTAAGATTTAAAATTATTTGCACCATGCGATTATTATACTTCACTTTCAATAATTATAACCTCATTTAAATTTGCCTTTCCTAGGCCCATTTTATCGGCTGTCTTTAGATAGACAGGTTCTCTTCGTTCTTCTGCCAGGGAAGGAAGTCCTTTTCTGGCTCTGAGTTTTTCTATTACATGCCATCCTGCAAAATCTGCCGCAACTGGATCGAAGCTGAAAATAAGAGCTCCATATTTTTCAGCCCATCTGGCATGGTATGAAGGCCCTCTATGATATTGAACAATAAGCGCATCAAGAATTGTTATTTTGTGTTTTTTCCTGATTAATCCTGTATCAAAAAGCTCAGCAATATAGGGATCACAGTTTGAGTCGTGGTATTTATTTGGATTATGAATAGCTCCAAAATAATTTTTCATCCCGGCTGTCACACCTGCCAGGCCGTGATCTTTCAAGACGGCAAGACTGATTGATGCTGTTATGAAGTTTGCTTGGATTTTTGAAAAGAGGCTTCCAATATTGAGATGAGAGATAAGTTCAGGATTATAACCGACTCCCTGAGTGTCTGTTCCGAGGATGTTAATGCTTCTTTTGTCTATGCTTAATCGATATCCCGCATCTCTCAATTCGTGATTAGTGCGGTCCCAGATAAATATGTTTTTCTTCTGGATGTTGTTGTCCGAGAGTAAATTGGCTAAAGACAATGAAACTTCAGGACGTGTTGAGAGCATTCTCCCGCTGAGTGTATTTATTTTTATTCCGATTCTGTCTTTTATATTGAAATTCAAACTTATGCATTCTCCAGGGGTGTTCCCGCCTGTCAGGGCGCTGAATCCCTGGCTGAACATATGTGCCAATTTTTTTTTGTTTACGTCCCCATATTGATTCAGGATTCCTTTTCCTCTGATAATGAAAACTTTTGAAATGCCCATTATCTAAAAAGCTACTATTTGTTAAAATATATGTCAATATGCACTAAAATATATTTTCCACATTCTCCTTGGTTCTTCATAAAAATTGCTGATAGAATTAATATAATATCAACTATCATATGAATTTGAGGGGATGGAGGAAGCGACATTGAAAGATTTAGCCTTTCTGAGTCGATCTTCGAGGGAATCCGAGGAAGTCGGGCCTGATGGATGTGTGAGCACTGTATAATCAAAGGGGCGGTGTTAATGGTGGCTCGCGGACATTGTGGCGTTGCTTAAGATAGACATGCGGAGTTCCAGCAGAGCCGAGAAGATCGGGAGGAAATGGCGTTAAAAATCTTAGTGGAGCGCAGACATGCCCTCAAATTCATCTATTATCGGCAATTTTTATGAATAATCCACGCCCGGCTGGATTATTCATGAGTTGAAAAAATTGCAATTTGTGCTTATAGTTAAAAAAACCGGATAGAGGAGCGCTTGAGATGAAAATGAATAAACATAAAGAAATATTGAAAAATATTGTAATATTTCTTCTTTTCTTTTCTGTTTTAAATATGAATGGGATTTCCCTGGAAAAAGAGAAGTTATCGGATCTTTCTTTGCTGTTACCGGAGATTAATTTATGGAAGTCAGTAGAAGATCCGCAGAGTTACTTTCCTGAGACGCTTTTTGAATACATTAATGGAGCAGCAGAGATTTATATTGCGTATGACTTCAAGGAGTTGATTGTTGCTGAGTATGAAAAGAGCGACTCGCAAACAACTATTGGGGTGGAAATATATGACATGGGGAATGAGAAAAATTCTTTTGGCATTTATAGTGTTGAGCGTTATCCTGATAATAATTTTATCTCTGTCGGGCTCCAAGGATATATTGAAGAGGGCTCTATGAATTTTCTGGTTGGCAGATATTATGTTAAACTGCTATGTTTTGATTGTGAAGACCAATCTGATAATTTTCTTTATCTTTTTTCTCGAGAAATTGTGAAAAGAGTCCGGCAGAAGGGCAGATTCCCTTCACTCTTAGAATTGTTTCCTGAAGAAGGATTAATTCCTAACACAGAGAAGTTTATCTTGAGGAATTTTTTGGGATATGATTTTTTTCATGATGGTTATTTAGCTAATTATAAATTCAAAGACATTGAGTTTGACTGTTTTCTTATAGAGGGAAAAGATCAGGAAGAGGGGCAGTCTATGATAAATCAGTATGTCAATACAAAGAAGAACCGGGATATAAAGGAAATTTTTCAGGGATATTGTTTTTTTGACCCCTACTACCATAATGTTTATCTGGCGAGAGTTGGAAATTATATTTGTGGAGTCATGAAAATAAATGAAGGGTTTGAGGAAGTGGGAAAGAAGTATTTGAAAGAGTTTATCAAAGAGTTGAAGGCCAGATAGGCTTTTTCATAGCTAGGAAATGTTTCAATCTCGTGAATTCTTTCTTTAATTCAATTAAAGTTGTCTTTGCTTTTTCAATGTTTTTTTCTTTCCCGGCTAGTTCCATTTTAAATCCTGTTTCTTGTAGAAAGATTAAGCTTAGATTGGCGGAAGATCCTTTCAAGCAGTGACCAATTTCTTGAATCAGCTTAAAATTTTCATGATTAATGGCGTCTTTAAGACTGTTGTATTTTTTGGGAAAATCTTCTGTATATATTCCTAGAAGTTCTTTTAGGAAAAGTTCATCTCCCTCCAATCTTTTAAGGGCTGAAGAGTAATCGATTGGAGATATTACTTTTTCAGAAAGTTCCTTTTCTTTCATTTTTAGCTTATTCTTGCGGACTTAAGTTTATTCTCATCTTTATTGATAATTATTTGCTGTTTTTAATTTATTTATTTGTTTTGCCATTTTATTGTTTAGGATTATTCAGTCTGAGAGGTCTGTGGCAATTTCTACGCGATTGCGCCCCTTTTGTTTGGCTAAATAAAGGGCGATGTCGCTTGCTTTTATAAAATCCTCCTGGGATGCTTGAGGGAAATTATCTGTTGATATTCCTCCTATACTGACTGTGATTTTTAAGGGGCCTTTTTCTGTTTGTATTTTTTCCCTACTGATAGTACGCAAGAGACGTTTTGCAATCTTGCTTATTTGGGTATGATCGCAGTGCGGAATAACCGCGAGAAACTCGTCTCCTCCGTAACGGCCAATTTGGTCATACTTCCTCATTGATTTATTTAAGCGCGTTACGACTTCTATGAGGACCTGGTCACCAATCAAATGTCCATGTGTGTCGTTTATATTTTTAAAATGGTCAACGTCAGCCAGAATAATTCCTATCGGATGATTCCTCCTGGAACCTCGCTCGATCTCTTCATTTAAGCACTCAAGAATTTTTTTTCTGTTCCAATGCTTTGTAAGGATATCAATAGATGCTTCCTTACGACTGCTGTCTTGGAGTTTAACAATGCGTTCGCCGTTTTTGAGCCGGACTTTCAGCTCATATGGATTAAATGGTTTTGTAATGTAATCGTCGGCCCCAACCGAGAGACCTTTTATGATATCTTCCTGTTTATCCCGGCCTGTTAGTAAGACGATATATATATAGTTTGAATTTTTTTCATTAATTTTATGACGTATTTTCCTGCAGAGTTCAACTCCGTCCATCTTGGGCATTTCCCAATCAAGAATTGCTATGTTGGTTTTTTGTTTTTCATCCCTGGTATCCCAGGTTTTTTTTATTATATTCCAGGCTTCTTCACCATCTTTTGCAATGCTGACTTCATAGTTCCAGTCTGAGATAGTTTTTTCTAAAGCTCTGCTGGAAATTACGTCGTCTTCTGCAATAAGGACTTTCATGATATTTTTTCACTTTATAATAATATTATCTTTAATTTTATTCAGAATGTAATTTTGGTCAATAGCCTTTCAGGATGAAAGCAGGGGTGATATTCGGTCTTAATGTTTCACCTTTTTAGGGGGGGAATTATAAATTTTGGATTAAAAAAAAATAGATTTTGATTTCAGATTTAAATAGATTATAATGATAAAAAGTAATGTCAGGAAACAAGATAACGACAGCTTCTCTTGTTATTGTAGTTATCTTTATAGGCGGAGTTGTAATACGGCTTGCAAAACCAGTGCTTTTTCCCTTTTTTCTAGCTATTTTCCTTACTTTTATACTGTCACCTGTGTTGGACCTTTTAACAAGGCTAAAAATTCCGAAAGCGGTTTCTATTATTTTTATCGTCTTGATTGCATTTTTTATCATTTATTTATTGGGGGTTTTATTTTACGCAAGCGGTAAGACTGCTGCTGCAGAGTTTCCTAAATATGGCCAAAAAATTAATTCTATCCTTAATTCTATCCAGGAAAAACTGAACCGGCCTGACTGGGAACCAGATGACTGGGTTGGGCAGCTTGAGTTTAGTAAAGTAGGTGGGTTCCTTCTTTCTTCTCTCGGTCCTTTTTTCTCTTTTATTTCGAACCTTTTTTTAATCTTTATCTTTCTCATTTTTATTCTGGCAGGTAGGGGAAAGACAAGGATAAAAATAATGAATTCGTTCAGCAAGAAAAGAGCAGAGAAAATAATCAAAGTTATCGAAAATATTGATAGCCAGGTCCAAAAATATCTGGCTATTAAAACAGGAATAGGCTTAGTAACCGGAATTCTTGTCACTGTTGTATTGATGCTTTTTGAGGTGGATTTTGCCATATTATTCGGCTTCTTGGCATTTCTGCTTAACTATATTCCAAATATCGGTTCTATTATAGCTACTGCCTTCCCTGTTATTATCGCCTGTTTTCAGTTTGAGACGCTGTGGCCTGCTTTCTGGATTCTTGTTATCCTTATTATTATCCAGCAAATTATGGGGAGTTTTATAGAACCTAGGTTAATGGGAGAAGGATTGGACCTGAGCCCTTTGTTGGTTCTTTTTTTTCTCTTTTTCTGGGGATGGCTGTGGGGGATTCCTGGTATGATTTTGGCTGTTCCGATAGCTGCAGTCATAAAGATTATATGCAGTAACATTGATGGGCTTCAGTTCGTGGCAGAGCTCATGAGCAAGCAGTAGTTCTTAAAAATAAAGGATTTTCTTCTGGAGGGATAATTTTTCTATTCTTGCGAATCGGTCAAACAGTTGCTCAAGATATATTCTCCCTTCAATATCTTCTCTGATTATGTGCTTTACAGAAATAATTATTCTTTCCAGGCACTTGAGTTTTTCTTCTTTTTTGTATGTTTGAATATTTTCTGAGAGAATAAGCTTTTTTTCGTATCTACAATTTTGGATATTTTGATAAATAGCTTCTCCAGTTTCGTTTCTTGGTTTCATGTTTTCCTCAGGCATAATAATGAACTTTTTCTCTGCATTAACTTTATCTCTGGCGTACTCTAAGGCTGATAGGGCGTCTTTGTCTGTGAAAGATTTATTGTTTTCTCCATGAGTTTTTAAGGGCACTTCGATATGTAAAGCCAGCCAGGCCATTCTTTCGTCTTTTAGGATGTCTTGTTCCGGATAGGAAGAAGCATCTGGTGAGATCTTTCTTTTCTGAATTGCCCGTTTTTCCTGGTAGGGTTTGTGTTTAATAAGATAAGTGCAGTTAGGAGGGCAGTGAATTTCTTTTTCTCTTAGATGGCCGCAGCATAGGCTGCACAAGGAAGCCCCTAATGCAGGACAATATCGTTTTGCTTTCCTCTTTTTGCATTTTATACATTTTGCCATATTATTTATTCACGACTCACGACAGGAGGATAATCATGAAAACCACCTAACCTGGATTATTCAGGCTAACAAGTCAGATGAAAAGCGCCTGCTGTGTTTTTTTTTAAAGAAAATTTATTATAATGCAGGACTGCTTTTTTTGTATTTTCTATGATGAGTAATATTCCTTGTTTTTGAAAGTATTCTTTCACTTCTTGTTCGACTTTCATTAGCCCGAAAAAACCCGTGCCTATGATAAACACTTCAAACTTATCTGATAAGATACTTTCAATGTCTTCCAGGTAAAGCTTATGTCCTGATTTTCTCCACCAGGAAGAATCTATCAGGCTACTGGATATAATAATGTCGGAAGTATAAACACTGCCGTCAATTACCATACGACCAAAAGTATAAGATTCAATCATTGTTTTTTCATGCGAAATGTATCTGAACTCAAGGCTCTGATTTTTTTCCCTAAAAGAGTTTTAAGGGCCTTCTGAGCAGCTTTCTGTTCGGCATTTTTTTTGGAGATGCCTTTTGCTTTGGCCAGTGATTTTTTATTGGAAAAAACTTCGATAATAAAGTTTTTTTTATGATTTGGTCCTTTTGTAGTGATGGTCTTATAAAATGGAGCAGGAAGATTTTCTTTTTGAAGATATTCTTGAAGGGCTGATTTGTAATTGTTAATAAAGAATTTTTCTACATTGATTTTTTTAAAAAATGGCCTCATGAGATCAACAAGGAACTCTCTTGTTTTGTCAATTCGTCCATCCAGATAAATAGCTGCTGTCAGGGCTTCGAAAGCTCCTGCCAGGATAGTTCTTTTCTTTCTGCCGCCGCTTTTTTCCTCTCCTTTTCCCAGAAGGATGTATTTATCTAACTTTATTTTCCTGGCAAAATAAAATAGAGCAGAAGTATTTGACGCTGCAGATTTTAACTTTGAAAGTTCTCCTTCGCTAAGCTCCGGATATTGAGAACAAAGATAATCTGCTGCAATCAGCCCGAGAACTGAATCTCCAAGGAATTCAAGCACTTCGTTATCTGATATTTCCTCTTGTTGTCTTTCGTATGCATAGGAACTGTGTGTCAGGGCTTTGAGGAGAAGCTCTTTCTTTTTGAACTCATAGTTCAACTGTTTTTCAAATTGAAGGAGATTCCTTTTTATTTGCTTATTGAGCATTATTATAATTTTGTTGTGGGAGAGCTAGAAGGGATAAACTACTTTTCCACCAACTATTGTCATTACTGGAGAGCCTTTTAATTTCCAGCCATGGAAAGGATTATTTCGGCTTTTAGACTCGAATTTATTTACATCTACAACAATTTCTTTATTAATATCTAAAATAGTCAAATCAGCATCAGCTCCGACACATATTTTACCTTTGTTTTCAAGGCCTAAGATATGGGCAGGCTTTAAAGAAATCATTTCTATAAACTTCTCAAGAGAGATGATTTTTTTATTAACAAGTCTGTCCAGAATAAGCGAGACAGCGGTTTCCAATCCGTTTATGCCAAATGGGGCTTCGTTGAATTCAACTGTTTTTTCATCAGGCGTATGAGGAGCATGATCGGTTACAAAGACGTCAATAATCCCGTCTTTAACTGCCTCTATCAGTGCTTTGGAGTCTTTATTACTTCTAATAGGTGGATTTACTTTTAGGTTTGTGTCATAAGTTTTAAGGTCAGAATCGTTAAGAAACATATGATGAGGAGTAACTTCTGTTGTAACTTTTATACCTTTCTTTTTGGCATTCTGGATGAGTTCAACACTTAATTTTGTACTTAAATGAGCAAGGTGAATTCTTGCATCGGCCTTTTCGGCTAAGATAATATTTCGGGCCACAATAACATCTTCTGAGGAGCTCGGGATGCCTTTCAGGCCAAAGAGATATGAATAGTACCCTTCATGCATCACTCCATTTCTGCTTAGATTTTTATCTTCGCAGTGGTCAATAATAAGGAAATTAAGTAGTTTTGAATATTCTAAGGTGTGCCTCATAGTTTGGCTGTCGTAGACTGGTTGACCATCATCAGAAAAAGCGACAGCCCCAGCATTTTTGAGGTCAGCCATGTCTGTGAGTTCTTCACCTTTTTGATCTTTTGTTATAGCAGCAATAGGAAAGACATTGACAGAAGTATTTTTTTTTGCTTCGGATAAAATAAACTTTGTGACCCCCTGATTGTCATTTACAGGAATAGTATTAGGCATACATGCTATCGAAGTAAAACCCCCTTTAGCTGCAGCAAGTGAACCGGTTCTTATTGTTTCTTTATCTTCTTGCCCGGGTTCTCTGAGATGAACATGCATATCAATAAAACCTGGGGAGACAATCAAATTTGAAGCATTAATGCTTTTTGCTAATTGTGTTCCGATATTAGACTTTATGTCAACGATTTTTCCTTTTTCAATCAAAATATCAAAAATTCCATCAATTCTAGAAGCAGGATCAACGATTCTTCCACCTTTAATCAGTAATTTCACGCTCTTTTCCTCCTAATAAAAGGTAAAGGACTGCCATTCTGACGGCTACCCCGTTTTCAACTTGTTTGAGTATGACTGATTTGACAGAATCAGCCAGATCAGCCGAAATTTCTACACCTCTGTTTATGGGACCTGGATGCATTATAATGGCATTTTTATTAGCTCTGCGGAACCTTTCCTCCGTCAGGCTAAAAAGATTTCTGTATTCTCGAATGGAGGGGAAGAAATTTTTCTCTTGCCTCTCCATTTGAATTCTTAACATCATGATTACATCGGCTCCTTCCAGAGCTCTATCTAAGTTGTAGTCAATATTAACACCCAATCTTTTTAATTCTTCAGGAATAAGGCCAGGGGGGGCAACAAGGACGATATTGGCTCCAAGTTTTTTTAGAAGGAATATGTTTGATCGAGCAACACGGCTGTGAAGGATATCACCTACAATGATAACTTTCAGGCCTTTAATTTTCTTTTTTTCCTGTCTTATGGTAAAAGCATCGAGCAGCGCCTGGGTGGGATGTTCGTGGGCTCCATCTCCTGCATTTATGATATGCGAAGTGCAGAATGTGCTGATAAAGTAGGGAGCTCCTGCGCATGAGTGGCGGACGACTATCGCATCTGCCTTCATGGCTTCAAGGTTGAGAACAGTATCTTTAAGGGTTTCGCCTTTAACAGTGCTGCTGTTCAGTTTGCTGAAATTAGTAATATCTGCGCTTAACCTTTTTGCCGCCAGTTCAAAAGAATTTCTTGTTCTGGTGCTGGGTTCGAAATAGAGATTGATAATAGTTTTTCCTCTCAATATAGGAACCTTTTTTACTTCTCTGGTAGAAATTTCTAAAAAAGATTCTGCTGTATTGAGTACTGTCATGATATCAAAGTCAGATAAATGCTCAATGCCGAGAAGATGTTTGTGATTAAATGCCAATTGTTATCTCCTATTTGATTTCATTGGGTTCTGCTATCAGAACTTCATCATTTCCATCAATTTCTTTAAGCCGTACATGCACAAGTTCTTTCCTGGATGTTGGAAGGAATTTTCCAACATAGTCAGCCCTTATTGGAAGTTCTTTATGACCGCGGTCAATTAACACAAGAAGTTGAATGGTCTTTGGACGGCCCAGGTCTATCAGGCTGTCCATCGCTGCCCTGATTGTTCTTCCAGTGAAAAGTACATCATCTATGAGAAGTACATCTTTATTAGTCAAAGGAAAATTTATTTCAGTCTTTTTTACCATATGTTGTGGTTCTAGTTCTGAGAAATCATCTCGGTATAGAGTTATATCCAGGACTCCAAACGGAATATCTATACCCTCTGATTCTTTAATAAGTTTTGCTATTATTTTTCCTAGCTGGACACCTCGTGTTCTTATCCCGACGATGACTAAATTATTCAAATTATGGTTACGTTCAATTATTTCTGTTGCCATCCGGTAGACAGCTCGTTTTATTTTACGCGAGTCCATAACACGGGCTTTAATTTTTTCATCCATAAGCTTACTCCTCTTTCAGCATCTTTTCATGATTCTATGAGTTATATTAAACCAAAGAAGTTTTTCTATAAGAAAATGCAATATATTGGAATAAAAGTCAAGAAAGATGTATTTTTTTATGAATAACCCAGGTGGAAGAAGGTTCTTGCAATCTCAATATCTTTCTTGATCTGCATGGATAGATCTTCTGGTGTTTCAAACTTTATTTCTCCCCTGATTTTTTTTATGAGGTTGACTATTGTTTTCCGTCCGTAGAGATTCTCATTGAAACTTAGGAGATAGGATTCAATGTTTGTTTCATTTTGGTTGAATGTTGGACATGTTCCTATGTTAGTAAGAGCCGGAAATGTTTTATTTCCTATCCTGACAGTAGATATAAAAACTCCTGAAGGAATGATTTCATTTTCTGTGCGGATATTGGCTGTTGGAAAACCAAGATTTTTCCCTCTTGATTTACCCTTTATAACCATTCCCTCTATTTCGTAAGGTCTTCCAAGTAAAGCATTGGCTTTTTCTATTTCCCCATCTTGAAGAAAGCTTCGAATAAGGCTGCTGCTTATAATTTTTCCTTCTTTGATAAGAGCCGGGATAGAATGGATGCTGAAATTGTATTTGGAGGCAAGATTGAAAAGAGTCAGGATGTCGCCTTCCCGGTTTCTCCCGAATCTAAAATTTTCCCCGACTATTATTTCTTTAGGGTTTAGAAAGTTAACGACTATTTTTTCTATAAAATCCTGGCTGGATAGATTCGAAATTCTCTTATTGAATGGTAAAACCAGCGTAGTGTGAATGCCAAAATTTTTGATCTTTTTTAATTTTTGATCGAGGGACTGAATCATTTTTATAGGGATTCTTCCCGTGATTTTTTTTGGATGTGGAGAAAAAGTCAAAATTAGAGGGGGAAGCTTAAGATACTTTGCTTCCTTAACAAGGAAATGCAAGATTTTCTTATGGCCGAGATGAAGCCCGTCAAAATTCCCTATGGCCACAACGGTTTTTTTATGAAAAGAAGGAAGTTTGTCTAAACTGATTATAACTTGCATTGTCTCGTGAATAATCTATCCTGAATTATTCATAAATTATGCCGACACCAATATTTATTTTCCATTATATCTGCCAGTTAGGTTGATATTTCCTTCAGTATAACATTTAACTCTTTTCCCATGAACTTCTTTTCCTGTATATCGGCATTCTTAACCCTTTGGGCGAGCCGATCTTACTGCATCTACTTCGTTACAGCCCATTCGTGGTGAAGGACCACAACTTCATGCGTTGTGCCTTGTATCTGCAGTAAGCTTGACTCGTGAATAATCCAGGCTAGGCTATAGAAAATCAAAGAAAACACATAGTCTTTTGGTCAACTAAATATTTTCTTCTAAAATATTTCTCTTGGGCCAAAAAAAATATACAATAATGTTAAGAATAGTGCAAGAAAGAGGAAAAATGAAAGATATTAAAAAGTCCGACAAGGACTTTGGAAAGAAAGAATTCCTTTTTGATGATATGATAAAGTCTTTTCCGGCACTCCTTGAGGCTTTTCAAATTGGACTTCGTGTTTCGGCTTATGGATTTGACTGGAAAAATCCTTTGGATGTTTTGCAAAAGGTGAAGGAGGAAATTACTGAATTAGAAATGGCAATCGAAGAGAAAAAGCATGACAAAATGGTCGAGGAAATGGGAGACATTTTGTTCTCTATGTCTAATATGTCTCGTCACCTCGGTATAAATCCAGAGATTGCCTTAAAACAGGCCAATAACAAGTTTATAAAAAGGTTTAATTATATTGAAAAGAAGTTAAAAGAAGATGGGAAAGAACTCAGTCAAACAAGTTTAAAAGAGATGGATAAGTTCTGGGAACAGGCAAAAAATAAGGTTTCATAACTTTACCCACGGACCAATCTTAATGCAGTTTCTTGCGTAACAGCAGGCTGGCTTTGATGAGTTCATCGATATCTCCATCAAGGACTTTTTCAACATTTCCTGTTTCTGCTTTTGTCCTTAAATCTTTTATCATACGGTAAGGATGAAGTACATATGAACGGATCTGGTTTCCCCATGCTATATCTGACTTTGTATCTTCGAGTTTTTCAAGCTTCTCAAGTTTCTTTTTCTTTTCCAATTCATAGAGACGGGCCTTGAGCACCTTCATTGCAGTCGCTTTGTTTTTGTGCTGTGATCTTTCGTTCTGGCATTGGACGACGATATTAGTAGGTAAGTGGGTGATTCTTACAGCTGAATCAGTAACGTTTATATGTTGGCCTCCATGGCCTGATGCATGATAAGTATCGATCCGCAAATCGTCAGGGTTTATTTCAACTTCTATATCCTCTTCAATCTCAGGGTAGACAAAGACTGCTGCAAAAGATGTGTGACGCCTTTTGTTAGCATCGAAAGGAGATATTCTGACCAGGCGGTGTACTCCTGATTCATGGGTCAGATTGCCGTAAGCATAATTTCCTTCCACTCGGACGGTTACGCTTTTCAAGCCGGCTTCGTCTCCAGGAAGGATATCCAGGATTTCTGTTTTAAACCCTTTTCTTTCTGCGTATCTGAGGTACATCCGAAGAAGCATTTGTGCCCAATCTTGGGATTCAGTACCGCCGGCGCCTGGATGGATAGTCAGGATAGCGTTTAAATGGTCGTCCTTTTCATAGAAAAGTGTTTGGAGTTTAGCATCCGATAAGTATTTTTTAAAAGTCGAGATGCTCTGTTTTAATTCTACTTCGACATTTTCTCCCTCTTTAAGCAGATCTTCGAAAACTTCAATTTCTTCTTTCAGTTCGATTATTTTTGAAAAAAAATTGACGTCTCTTTCCAACATTTTTTTATTTTGTTGGAGTGATTGGAATTTTTCCCGTTTTTTCCAGATATCAGGGGAGGATAGCTCTTGATTTATAGCATCGATTTCAGCTTTCTTTTGACTCTGGTCAAAGAAAACCTCGTAATTCTTCAAACTTAGAGAAGAGCTCTTTAATTGTGGCTTGAAGCTCAGAAAATCTTTCTTTGTTGATAGGATTTTTTTCTTTCATTCTTCCTCTTCAGTACAGTCAGGATAAGAAATAAGATTGATAAAGTCAAGCTTGCCAAAGGAAGAACATCACCATGTTTTGTGTAGAGAGTTAGAGCTTGAGATGGAGTAATGTTCCCTGAAAGAAATGTTTTTGTATCCAATTTAGATTGGGAGAGAATTCTTCCATAAGGATCGACAATTCCACTTATTCCGGTTGTTGCCGCTCTTAGTAAGAAGCGTCTGTTTTCAACGGCTCTAAATACAGCTATAGAAAAATGCTGGTATGGAGCAGAACTTTTTCCGTACCAACCATCGTTTGTGATTGTAACCAGAAAATTCCCTCCTATTTTAACGAATCTTCGCACAAGATTGGGGAAAATTATTTCATAACAAATTGGCGAGCCGAATTTAATGCCTTCAAATTCATGAAGGTAGTATTTTTTCCCTGGGGTTAATTCTCCAATTGCATGCGTAAATTTCGAAATAAAAGAAAAGATTTTTTTGTAAGGAGTGTACTCTCCAAAAGGAACAAGATGCATCTTGTAATATTGACTCGTGGAAAGGTTAGGGCTAAGACATAATGCTGTATTATGATATTGAATGCCTTCCTTGGTCTTTGTTGACTCATATGTTCCGAGGAGAAAAGTACATTCTGTTTTTTGAACAAATCGAAAGAGCTTGTCCTTGAATTCTTCATAGATGCCGTAGTGGCAGCTAAAACACAGAGGAACTGATAATTCGGGCCAGATGATTAGACGGCATCCTTGTAGATAAGCCTGAAAGCTTAGTTCGAGATGCTGGTCGAACAGGTCATATATTTTTTGGGGAGATTCTTCATTCCAGTTGGTTTCTGATGGTACATTGCCTTGGATAACGGAAGCTTTAAGAGAATTATCGGTTGAATGAATGGGTTTTATAATAGCATATCCCCACAAATGGATTATAAGCACAAGAGTTAATACGGAAAAAAATGGAGCTTTCTTCTTGAAATTTACAGAGAATATGAATGAGCTTTGAAAAAGAAGAAGAATAAAGGAAATTCCATATACACCGGTTATGGAAGCTGTTTGAATAAGGTATATGTTTTTATACTGGCTGTAGCCGATTAGTCCCCAGGGAAAGCCGGTGAAAATGTAGGTTAAGATGTATTCAAAGGAAACCCAGATGAAAGGGGCAAGAAATAAAACAGATTTTGGAAAAGATTGGTGGATTTTGGAATAGGTTAAAGAGAAAAAAGCCCAGAAAAGCGCAAGAAAAAGTATAAGAAGAATATAAATCAGAATGCTAAAGGCCAGGGACAGATTGCCGTAATGAGTTGGGACATCAGGGATCCAGTAGAGAAGTACGGCGTAAAAAGAAAAGCCAGAGATAAGTCCTAGAAGAAAAGATTGTTTAGGATTCTTTTTCGAAATAATGAATATTATAGGAATAAGCGAAATCCAGGAGATAAAAGAAAGATTAAACTTTGGGAATGAGAAGGCAGTTAAAGTGCCGCTCAATATAGAAAGAAAAATATCACTTATTCTTATTTTCAAGATTTGACCGCCAAACAGGAATCCAGACTACATCCAAAATTAGAATCCAAAATTAGAATCCAAAAGTCAGTATTCAGATTTCAGTATCTGACTATAAAGTAGTCACTCTTTTTTTTGCCTTCTGATTTTGCCAGTTTTGCCTTTATTGCCTCAGCTAGTTCTTTAGTTTCGAAACCCCCGATCCGTATTCGATATATATCTCTTTTATCATTAGGGAATGGGTCAAGCACAATGGAAGAGTAGCCATTATCCTTTAATCTTTGTGCGAGAGATAAGGCGCTTTCTTTAATGTGGAAGGCTCCTACCTGTACATAATAGAGATTTTGTTTCTTTATGGGTGGAGGTGATGGAGGGGTCGCTGGCTTCTCGAGCTCTTTCTTGTCTTTTTCATGGGAAGCCAATTCTTTGCTTATAGAATCTTCGGACTCTTTGACTGGTACGGGTTTTTCCTGCTTGACATTTTCTGTGATATTATGCGTGGCTATTTGGGATGATTTAACAATTTGAGCATGTTTTTTCCCGACAGATACTCCAAGTAGAAAAATAACAATGCCAAGAATTATTATTCCCAGAAAGAGTAAAACAAGCTGAGAGCTGGAAACCTGAAGTTCTCTGTAGTCTTTATTTCTCATCGTTGACTGAGAGTTATTTCTTTTCGTATGTAAATGCTTTTAGCATGTCAAGAGGAATAGGGAAGACAATAGTTGAATTCTTTTCGGTGGCAATTTCTGTTAGGGTCCCTAAAAACCTGAGCTGGAGGGCTTGAGGGTTTGTCGAGATGATATCTGCAGCTTTGGTTAGTTTGTCTGCTGCTTGAAATTCACCTTCAGCATGGATTATTTTGGCTCTTTTTTCCCTTTCTGCCTCAGCCTGTCTAGCAATGGCCCTGATCATATTATCGGGGAGATCCACATGTTTCATTTCAACCAGTTGAACTTTAATTCCCCATGGGTCTGTGTGTTTATCTATGATTTCTTGGAGTTGGGCATTTAATTTTTCTCTTTCTGAAAGAAGTCCATCGAGTTCTACCTCACCCAAAACACTCCGCAGTGTCGTTTGGGCAAGTTGTGAAGTTGCAAAAAGATAATCTTGGACTTCAATCACCGCCTTTTGAGGATCCATGACACGAAAATATACAACAGCATTGACCTTGACCGAAACATTATCCTTAGTAATGACATCCTGAGGGGGGATATCCATGACAATGATTCGAAGGCTGATTCTCACCATCTTGTCGATTGGGGCAAATACAAGAATGATACCCGGGCCTTTGGGTTTGCGAAGCACTCGACCAAGCCGGAAAATAACTCCTCTTTCATATTCTTTTAGGATTTTAATAGAGTTCAATAGATAGAGCACGATTATAATTATTACTATTACTGGAAAGGTTAACATTTTTACCTCCTTATGCAAAAGTTAGGTTTTGAATTAAACCATAAGAATTATTCTCTGGTTTTTCCCTAACTATTGTTCTTTATCTAACTTACCTGACTCGTGAATAATCCAGGTTTAACAATCTTTTTATAAAGATATTGTTTTCAATAATATAAGTTCTATTGGATTTTTATGACCTTTATTTTTAAGTTCTTCAAAACTTCGACAACTTTTACTTTTGCGCCTTTGGGAATTTCTTCAGGTGCTTCAGCATTCCATATTTCACCATGGACAAAAACTGTTCCTTCAGGATTCAGGTTTTTCTGAACGGTACCAATTTCCCCGATAAGGCCTTCTTTTCCTGTAGATGCTTTTTTTGAATGTGCTCTAACAGTGATGAAAATCAGGAAAATTATGATTAAAGAAACACCGATAGCAACTGGAATTATAAAATTAAGACTAGGCCGTAATTCTGGTATTGGGCTATTTATGAGCATAGTAGAGCCGATAATCATAGAAATAATTCCTCCTATTGATAGAATTCCATAGCTCTGAATTTTTATTTCCAAAATGAATAAGCCGATAGCCAATAATATCAACATTAAACCTACATAATTTATTGGCAGTATTTGAAAGGCAAATATTGCAAGAAGAAGTGAGATTGCTCCTACCACTCCCGGGATAATAGCCCCGGGATTTGAAAATTCGAAATATAGCCCCAGTAACCCTATCATGAAGAGGATATAAGCCAGGTTTGGGTTTGAAATAGTAAGCAGAAATTTCTGTCTGGCTGACATTGAAATTTCAGTAATCTCATCGCCTTCAAGTTCGAGGAGTAGTTCTTCTCCATTAAATCTTTTGATGGATCTGCCATTGAAATAATCAACGATTTCCTGTTCATTATTAGCTATTAAGTCAATTAGATTTCCTTCCAGGGCCTCTTTTTCTGTGTAAGACAAACTTTTCCTGACAGCATCCTCAGCCATTTTTGTGTTTCTGCCTCTTTTTTCGGCTATGCTCTTGATATAGGAGGCTGCATCATGTGTGACTTTTTCTTCCATGGTTTTATCCATCTGCTGTCCTGTGATGGATACCCCAACAGGATGAGCTGCACCTGTATTGGTTCCGGGAGCCATGACAAAAATGTCACATGCAATAGCGATGAAAAAACCTGCAGAAGCAGAACGACCCCCGCTGGGAGTAACATAAGCAGCAACGGGAACTTCAGAACTCAAGATTCTTTCAATGATTTCTCTCATGGAGGAGTCTAAACCTCCAGGTGTGTTGAGGGATATGATGATTAAGTGGGCGTTTTCTTTTTCTGCTCTGTCAATAGAATTCCGGATGTATTCTGAGGTAACTGGATGGATTGCGGCATTAACTGTGATCTTCAGAATTGAAGCATTGCTAAGAAGCGGAAAAATAAATATAAGAAGGGAAATAAGAATATTTTTTTTCACCGTGACTTAATTATAAAAAGGAGACTGCCATAAGTCAATAATTTATCTTGACTTTTCATTTTTAATAAATTAATTATAATTAATTATAAGGAGATTTTAATGATCAAGAATGATATCGCCCTAGCTATCGAAGAAGGATCTGAATTTACTAAGGCAAAATCATTGTTAATTGTTGAAATTATCCTTACTTCTTTAAAGGAAGCTCTTAGGAGTAATGAGAAAATAGAAATTAGGGGTTTTGCAAGTTTAAAGGTTGTTCCAAAAAAAACTGGATATGGAAGAGATATTCGTCGTAAGAAGCAGATAAAGATCAAAAAAGGAAAAAGGATAAAATTCAGACGCGGCCAGGAATTAAAAAATATTTAAAACAGTTTTTGCCTTTTACCCAATTCTTTTTATGTTGTTTTTCTGCATTATAATAGATTCTAAATAGCAACTTCCGGGTGAATACTGAAAAGAAGTCATGAGCAAATATAAAGTAAAACCTCTTCTTCCTGAAGACCTTAACACTTATTCTCTGAAGTCAAGAAAAAGTAAGGTGGACATTGATAGATTTGCTCGGCCTTTTAATCAGGATAAAGGTTTTAGAAATTTTATTGAGAGTTTTCCTAATATTCTGGCAGGGAGAGAGTATAAAGAATTTATTGCTTTAGTCAAACTGGCAAAAAAAAATGGCAGGGCTATTATTTTAGCTCTGGGGGCCCATGTCATAAAAGTAGGCTTGGCTCCGATTATTACAGATTTGATGAAAGAAGGATGGATAACAGCATTATCCATAAATGGGGCTGGTATTATTCACGATTTTGAGATTGCTTTTGCAGGCAAGACTTCTGAGGAAGTTGATATTCAAATCAGGGATGGTCAGTTTGGGATGGCTCAAGAAACAGGTGAAATGCTGAATGTTGCCATAAATGCCGGAGGGAAAGAGGACCTTGGGTTGGGAGAGGCTGTAGGAAAAATGATAGCAGCTTCTGATTTTCCATATAAGAGTTATAGTTTATTAGCAACTGCATATGATCTAAATATTCCCGTCACTGTACATGTAGCTATTGGCACAGATATAATTCATTTTCATCCAGATGTAAAAGGGGAGGAGTTGGGTAAGGCCACTTTGAGAGATTTTTTCCTATTCTGTTCAATTGTTAAGGAAATTAATGGAGGAGGAATTTTTCTCAATGTTGGTTCTGCGGTGATTCTTCCTGAAATTTTTCTTAAGGCCGTATCTTTTGTCAGGAATAAAGGAAATGTTCTTGATAATTTTTCTACAGCGGTTTTCGATTTTATACATCATTACCGGGCCTACCAGAATGTGGTTAAGAGGCCTTTAGGAAATAAGGGGAAAGGGTTTTATTTTATCGGCCATCATGAGATTATGATTCCTCTTTTTGCAGCTTCGTTAAAAGCAGAATGAATTCAGGCTTCTAAAAACACGATTTAGAATTGACTTAAAATCAAAATCAAATTTGGAAATTTGACCCTTGATATTTGATTTTGTAATCCAATATTAAATTTCTATAGATCCTTTCTGTCTGTTCTATAGTACTCTCGATTATACCGGATGTGTCGACAATATAATCGGCATATTTTAACTTTTTCTCAGGAGTTAACTGGCTTTTCATTTTCTTTATTGCTTCGGTTTTACTGATTTGGTCTCGTTTTATCAATCGTTTGAGCTGTATCTCTTGCTTGCAATATACAACAATGATTTTGTCAAAAAAATTAGCAAGGTTTGCCTCTATGGTCAATGCAGCTTCAGAAATAAATATCTTATATTGACCTTTTTCTTGAAGATCTTGGATGATATTTTTTTGTCTTTTGAAAACGAGAGGATGAATGATTCGGTTCAGAAAAAGCCTTTCTTTTTCCTCAGAAAAAACAACAGTTCCTAACTTAGAGCGGTTGATTGTGTTATTTTTATTGAGTATATCTTTGCCGAAGTGGGATACGATTTTTTCCCATGCGAATTGTCCGGGTTCCATAAGCTGATGTGCTATTTTGTCGGCCTGATTAATATAACAACCGAGTTCTTTTAGAACGTCAGCTACAACAGATTTTCCGGAAGCAATTCCTCCTGTTAAAGCAACAATCAGCATTAGCTCTTTAGAGTTTATAGGTTTTTTATTCTTCGGAAACGAATTGAAACTCTTCACTAAAACAAAGAGCAACTCCCTGTTTTTTATCCTTTTTATCAGATTTTTTAAGGCGAACTGTTAGTCCTCCAAGAGAAAGTTTTGTCTTTTTGCCTTCCGTTAATTTAGGAGGTAAATCGATAACGAGATTGATCTTAGATCCGACTGTAATTCCTGAATCGAGACAGAAATAAGCTCCTGTTGAACTTATGTTTTCAAGAGTTGTTTTCTCTTTAAATTTTATTCCCTTGGGGAGCTTCCCTTTGGCAATAGCCTCTAAGGGGATTTCGAATCTCCATTCCTTTCTGCGATCGCTTATAATCTTGGCAAGATTCTTTTCTAGGATAGGAGTTTTTTTTGTAGGTTTTTTTGAAGTCGATTTTTTTGTCATTGTTGCCTCGTGAAAATCATAAGTGAATCAAAATAAGGCAGAATTAATAGCGTACAAAGCAAGTTGGAGCCTGCTGTGAGTGTCAAGCTTTGCATAGATACTTTTTATATGTGATCTGACAGTGTTCTTACTAATGAACATGGCATCAGCAATTTCATCATTGCTCTTTCCCTGGCCGATGATTCTCAGAACCTGAAATTCCGTAGGGGTGAGTTGATCAAGTGTTTTTTCTTTTAGATCCCGTCCTACAACGGAAATGATACGATCCATTATACTGCTCATCTTGTCTCGAGGCAGCCAGATTTCTTCATTGTTAATAACACGAATAGCCTCTGCGAGTTGATTGGAAGGATCGTTTAGATCAAAGTAACCTCTTACACCTGAATTCATGAGGCTGACGATTTCTTCATGGGAAGGGATGTTTCCTAAAAGCATAAGTTGTAACTTTTTTTGGTCCTCGGAGATGTCTTTAATTGCTTTACAAACTTCTCTTATATTAGGAAGCGGTTCTGAATTGGTAAAAAGAATAATATTGGGTTTGATGTTTTTTATTGATTCTAAGAAAGTATCTATTGTGTTTTTTTCTATTTTAACTATTTCTATATCTGATGCTGATTCTACTGCTTTTAGGATGCCAGAGAGGATTAAATCCGATGTGCAGTAAATGAGAACATTTATCTTTTTATCTTTTAAAACTGGAGGTTTTTTTTTCACTCATCGTTCTTTCTCTTCACCATAACCCTTTAAGCGATTTGAATTTCTCAAGTAATTTTATTCTTTTATGGTATGTTATAAAAACAAAAATTTGTTGTCAAGCTAAATAAGTCCTGTAATTCCCCTGAAAATTTATTCTCATCTCTTTGAATTCATGGCTTCTGGATAAGTAAAACATCATTTAGCACTAATGAAATATGGGAATCAGTGGAAACTAAAGTTATAAAAATGGCTGGAAGTATGCCCTTTCAATGAGAAAATCTTGCACAGAAATAAGGAATTTAGTATAGTCATCTGAACATGTACATAGTTTATTCATTTTTTCTTTTTTTTGTGATTCTTGGCTATATTCTTATATATTTCGTTAAACTGAAATTACTCAAAAGGGAAAACATCTATCTCTGCGAAAGACTCGGATTTCGGCTTCCCAGGGGGAAAAACCAGAGAAAATCTCTCTGGATTCACGCAGTTTCAGTTGGTGAAGTTCTCTCACTTCAGAATTTAACCATAGAGATTAAGAAAAAACACCCGGATTGGGTCATTTATTTTTCTTCTCTTACAAATACGGGTATGCGTATGGCAAAAGAAAAATTGTCTGAAGCAGATAATATCTTCTTTATACCAATAGATTTCCCATGTGTTACAAGGAAATTTTTTAAAGCCCTTAAACCCAGACTCTTTATATTGGCAGAATCAGAGTTCTGGCCAAATCTCTTAAAGACAGCAAAGGAATATACGAATGGAGTTCTGCTTATCAATGGCAGAATTTCTACGGGTTCATTTAAACGATTCAAAAGGTTCAAGTTTTTAATGAAAAAAGTTCTAAGTAATATAGACTTTTTTCTAGTCCAGACAGAAAGAGAGAAAGAAGGCCTTGAGAAGATTGGAATATCTCCAGAAGATATCGAAGTTTCAGGAAACCTTAAATCAGAAATTAGTCTCCCTGTACTCGATGAAAAAAGCATACGGAAATTGAAAAAAGACCTGAGCATCCCAGAAACAAAGAAAATTATTCTGGCTGGAAGCACTCGGAAGGGGGAGGAAGAAAAACTTCTCGAAGCATATGCAAAGGCAAAGGAAATTAGAAAGGATATTCTTCTTATCCTTGCTCCACGCCACCTTGAGAGGGTTTGTGAAATAGAGAGAATTTGTAAAAAATTTTCATTCAATGTAATGAAAAGGACTTCAGTTTCTCGAGGGCTGCAGTGGGATATATTGATATTAGATAGTCTTGGGGAACTTGCACAGTTTTATGCTTTATCAGATGTTTCCTTTATAGGGGGAAGTCTGGTCCCATGGGGAGGGCAGAATCTACTTGAGCCAGCGTTTTACAGTAAACCAATTTTTTTCGGACCCCATATGGATAATTTTGCATATCTTGCTGAGAAGTTTGTCAATTCTGGAGCTGCACAAATAATTTATAAAGATGAGGAATTGGTTGGACTATTTCTATTTAAGGACGAGAACTGGTTAAGAGAAATGGGAAATAAGGCAAAAAAAATCCTGAATTCATTACAGGGAGCTACGAAGAGAACACTTGAAGTCATTGAAGACTGGATGGCTGATTCCTAGAGGATATTTCATATGCTGAATATTTTTCAGAAATTGAAATCTTCATATTTTGTTTTAATATTGATAATTGTCTTGTTTTTTTCTTTTGTCCAACATCCAGTTTATGCAGAGGATTCTGTTTCTGAACACAAGTTTAATAAAGAGTTTCTGAGTAATTTTAAGGATGATTTTGTTAATGTCATCGAATCCCCAGGGCATTGGAGCTCTAAGGATATCTTAAGTTTATCGATTATTATCGGAACTGGAACTTTACTGTATGCAGTTGACCAGGACTTTCAAGACTGGTTTCAGGATAATCGCAGTCCTACTTCGGATGATATTTCTGGTTTTGTTTCTCCTCTTGGAAAAGGACTTTTTTTGGGTTTGCTGGCAGGTTCATTGTATGTTTCTGGAGGAATTTTTGACCGTGATGATCTGAGAAAAACGGCTCTGTTAAGTCTTGAGAGCTGGTTGACATCAGGGGTTATTGTCTTGGGACTAAAGTTTGTTACAGGAAGAGCAAGGCCAGGGGTAGGTGAGGGGTGTTATGCTTTCCATCCGTTCTCTTTCAAATCCAGTTACAATTCATTCCCGTCAGGGGATGCGGCTTCGGCATTTGCTGTGGCGGCAACAATAGCAGATCAGTCCGATAGTTTTTCAATTGATTTTTTAGTTTATAGTCTAGCCACTCTAGTGGGTATATACAGGATCCATGACAACAAACATTGGGCGTCTGATGTTTTTGTTGGGTCTTCCATTGGTTATTTTGTAGGGAAAAAAATTTCGGATTTAAGGCGGAGGCAGGATTCAAAAGATTTCAGAATTGGCTTCCAGTTTTCTCCGAATGAGCAGTCTCTTTCTATTTCTTTCTGTTTTTGATTGACTCGGCAGTTGTGAATGCTTGGTCCTTCTTTTTGTCTGGTTACATAACTTTTCTTGGAAGGAGAGGATTCAATCTGATCAGAATTTTATATGTAGAAATTCCACTCCATCTGGCAATCTCATCAGCTGTTATATTGTCCTTTCCTTGAGAGCCCATGGCCGTAAGCATTTGCTTTAATTACAGCCAGTACAGGAAGCCTGCTCTTTTTTTCTTCCTTCAATTTCCTAACGTGGATTATTCACGAGTTGACCCAACCATCATGTGGAGAAGTTTTCATGAATAATCCAGGCTGGACTTTGAGTGGGCTATTTTATATATTTATTCGCAGGTGCGTTTTAAGAGGAGCAGAAAATGGAGAAAGTAATTACTCGAAGAGATTTTATAAAAAAATCATCAAAGATTGCTGCTGTTACCGGTTGCGGAATACTGCTAAAAGGATGCAGCACAAAACAGGAGTTCGATATAGTCATTAAGGATGGATGTATCTTTGATGGTCTTGGAAATGAAGCATTTGTTTCGGATATTGGAATAAGCGAAAATTTTATTAAGTATATAGGGAAAATATCCAGTTCTAGGGGAAAGTCTATTATTGAGGCGAAAAATCTTAGTGTATGCCCTGGTTTTATTGATGCCCATGACCACACGGATGTAGGGCTTCTGGTGAATCCAAAAGCGGAAAGCTCTATCCGTCAGGGCATCACCACTGTTATCAGTGGGAATTGTGGAGCTTCTCCTTTTCCTATTGCTGAAGAAATATTTGAGGAAGCAAAAGAGAATATGAAGGAAGAATATCAGATAGATCTAACATGGAGAGATATCAAAGGATTTTTCTCAGCGTTGGAGGAAAAGGGAATTACTGTCAATTATTCTACTCTGGTTGGCCAGGGTTCTATCAGAGGAGCAGCTATGGGATTCAATGACAGGCCTCCAAAAGCCGAGGATCTGGAAATGATGAAGGGTTTGGTAGAAGAGAACATCAAAAATGGTGCAGTCGGTCTTTCAAGTGGTCTTGAGTATGCACCTGGGAGCTATGCTCAGGCTGATGAAATAACTGAGTTGTGCAGAGTAGTTGCCCAATATGATGGAGTGTATGCTACTCATATGCGTGATGAGGGGGATTATTTGCTTGAGTCTTTAGATGAGAGCATTGATGTTGCGCGTAAGACAGGAATTAGCCTCCAAATTTCACATTTTAAGGTTGCTTATCCCCGTAATTGGCATAAGGTTGATGAAGCCCTGGCTAAGGTTGAGAGTGCGAAGAAGGAGGGAATTCCAATCTTTTGCGACAGGTATCCTTATATTGCCGGATCTACCGGCCTCAGTTTTAATTTTCCTCTTTGGGCAAGACAGGGAACAACGGATGAATTTTTAGCGCGATTGAAAGATGTTTCGCTTGAAAGCAGGTTGCGTGCTTATATTGATGAAAGAAAAGAGAAACTTGGTTCATGGGATAAAGTTATTATTTCGTCTGTTATCACGGATAAGAATAGAGTTTTTGAAGGTATGAACATCCTGCAGGGAGCAAAAGAAACAGGGAAAGATCCTTTCGTGTTTATGAGAGATCTTCTGATAGAAGAGAGAAACAGAGTGGGAATGGTTATATTCATGATGAAAGAGGAGAATTTAAAGAAAATTCTGGCGCATCCTCTTGTTGGAGTGGGTTGTGATGGTTCAGCTATTGCTCCTTATGGTTTATTGGGGAAAGGGAAGCCTCATCCACGTAGTTATGGGACTTTTCCAAGGGTTCTGGGAAAATATATCCGTGATAAAAAAATTGTTTCAATGTCTGAAATGGTGAAAAAGATGACATCTATTCCTGCTAAAAAATTTGGATTTGTTAATAGAGGCGTGCTTAAAAGCGGATATTTTGCAGATATTGTTTTATTTGATAAAAATAAGGTTATTGATAAAGCTACATGGAAAGATCCTCATCAATATCCTGAAGGGATTGAATATGTACTTGTTAATGGTAAAGTCGTAATTAAGCGAGGTGAACATACAGGAGAGCTGCCAGGAAAAATCTTACGCAAGCATGTATAACAAATTTCCCTTGATCAAGAGAAATTCATGAAAAAGGCCATTATTGTTTATACGTTTATTTTTTGTTTAGGAGTTTTATGTGTCTTAGCCTGTGAAAATCAAGATCGGCTGAAGCCTCCTGGATTAAACTGTAATCTCAGTTATAGAGCTTTGCAGCCAGGAGAAGTAGTCAAAGTTATTTTAAAAGCAAGCCCAGGTGTTCAAAAAGCCCAAATTCAGTTTTCAGGTGTGAAATATCCAATGGGACCAGGCGAAAACTCCTGTGAATTTATGTCTTTAATCGGGCTTGATCTTGGTATGAAACCTGGAGTCAGGGAGATAGGGATCACTGCATTTTATAAGGATGGGACTACAGAGAGAATCCAAAAAGAGATTTATGTTATCAAAAAGCAATTTCCATTGAGAAAATTGTGGGTTAATGAGAAATTTGTCACTCCGCCTCAGAAAGTTCAAGAGAGAATAAGAGTGGAATCAGAACTTCTTGGAGTTATCTACGATATTTTTACACCTCAATGGCTGGGAGATGGTCCGTTCATTATCCCTTCTGTAGGGAAAGCATGGCCTAATTTTGGAGAACGGAGAATTTTTAATAATAAACCACGTTCTTCTCATAGCGGTGTGGATATATCGCTGCCATTCGGTTCGCCCGTCAAGGCTTCGAATTCTGGAGAGGTTGTTCTTGCAAATAATCTGTATTTTGCAGGCAATACAGTAATCATTGACCATGGTCTGGGTGTCTTTACGCTCTATTGCCATTTTTCTAAAATAATAACATCAAGAGGTGTTTTTGTAAAAAAGGGTGATATTATTGGAGAAATTGGTGCTACTGGAAGAGTAACTGGGCCGCACCTCCACTGGGGCATCAAGATTTTGGGGAATCGTGTAGATCCTTTTTCTCTTCTTGATTTAGATTTAAAATAAGATGGTAATCAAACAAAATTCTAAATTATGTAACATCCAGTTATAGCTGCATTTCTATAGTAATATAAGGAGACAGGATGAAAGAAGATAGGGATTTTGATTTAAGCTCGCCTATGGTGAAAGCCATAAAAAAGGCTTATAAAGAGGGAGAGGAAGATGAAGTCTTGGAGCCAATCATTGCTATTGACTCTTCAGACCAGCCTGTTGGAAGGCTGGAGAATGGAGACTATATTATTTTCTACGATATTAGAGGGGAAAGAGAGGTTGAACTGACGAAGAGCCTTATTGAAGAGAAATTTCCCCGCTTTGTTCGGAAGAAGAATCTAAAACTGAATTTTGTAACCATGATTGAGTATAATTCTGTATTGGATGTAAAAGTGGCATTTCCCCCCGATGGAAAGATTAAAAATACTTTTACTGAAGTTGTTTCGAAAGCAGGTTTAAGGTTTTGCAAGATTGCAGAATCTGAAAAAGCTATTCATATCACTTACTTTATAAACGGAAAGAATGAACAACCATTTCCAGGAGAAGAAAGAATAATTGTTCCCTCTATGGAAGCTGTTTCTTCCTATGAGCTTTCACCGGAGATGAAAGCTGAAGAAATAGCCATGGAAGTTTTATCAAAGCTCAAAGATACTTCCTTGCAGGTCATCATAGTAAACCTTGCAAACGTGGATGTAGTTGGTCATATTGAAGATAAGGCTGCTGTTATAAAAGCAGTTGAAGTAGTTGACCGTGAGTTAGGAAAAATTTCCGGCCACTGCTGTTCCCAAGGAGTAACACTTGTGGTTACTGCAGATCATGGGAGCGCAGAAGAATGGCTATATCCTGATGGGACTATTAATACAGGGCATACGAGGAATCCTGTTCCGTTTATTCTTGCAGATTTTTCCTTAAAAAATCCGAACCAGTGGAGTCTGAAGCAAGAAGGAGAGCTTGTAGATATTGCTCCCACACTCCTTGAATTATTGAAGTTAAAAAAGCCTGCGGAAATGACAGGAGAAAGTTTGCTAATAAATTCCTGTATCAACAAAAAATTTAAGCAGCGAGTTCTTCTTCTTATACTGGACGGATGGGGAATTCGGAAAGAAAAAAATGGTAACATGATAGCTGAGGCTGGAACGACGAACTTTGACAGTATGTGGTCCAAATTTCCTCATGCCTTATTAAAATCATCAGGAGAAGCTGTCGGAATGCCTTCCCATGCTGTAGGTAATTCTGAAGCTGGTCACCTTCACATAGGAGCTGGGAGGAGGGTACTATTAGATAGAGTTAAAATAGATAGAGCCATCGAAGATGGGAGCTTTTTCTCAAATGAATCTTTCTGCTGGGCAATGAAGAGAGCAAGAAGTGAGAATAAAGCACTTCATCTTTTAGGAATTGTTTCCCACTACAGTTCTCATGGATCAATCAGGCATCTTTTTGCCTTGCTCCGTATGGCTAAAGAACTGGATTTAAAAGATGTTTTTATACATGCCTTGATTGGCAGGAGAGGTGAAAGGCCTGAAAGTGGAGCTGTTTATATCAGTAAGATCGAAGAGATGTGCAGGTCTCTTTCTGTTGGGAAAGTCGCTACGGTTATAGGAAGATTCTGGGCATTAGATCGGGAAGAATATTGGGACCGTATTGAAAAAACTTATAGAGCTTTGGTTTATGGTGATGGAACCAGGGTATTGATTTAAAATAGGAAGAAGTTTTAAAGTAAAAAAGATGATATTGAATTTTAAGAAAATACAGGGAACTTTTTTTAGATATCTACGTATTTATTATTTAAAGAGTTAGGCAGAAAATGAGTGTTGAAATAAGAGATATATGTTTTAGTTATGGAAAAATTAAGGCTTTGGATGGGATCGATCTGAGTTTGCCTAAAGGAGCCGTCGGACTTCTAGGCCCCAATGGGGCAGGGAAAAGCACGCTGCTTCGTATCCTCCTTGGGTTTCTTACTCCGGATAGGGGGGAAGGTCAAGTTCTTGGATATGATATCAAGACACAGCAGGCTGTGATTCGCAAATTTGTTGGTTATATGCCAGAAGATGACTGTTTAATCCCAAGTATGGATGCGGTTTCCTTTACATCATACCTCGGTGAGTTGTCAGGAATGCCTCGCCAGGAAGCTATGAAGCGTGCGCATGAAGTACTTTTTTATGTGGGTTTGGAGGAAAGCCGGTACCGTAATATTGAAACTTATTCAGGAGGAATGAAACAGAGGCTGAAGCTTGCACAGGCTATTGTCCATGATCCAAAGCTTATTTTTCTCGATGAGCCAACAAGCGGTCTGGATCCACAGGGAAGAAAGGAAATATTAGAACTTATCATGGATGTATCTTCTAAGAAGGATATCCAGGTTTTTGTTTCTTCCCACATTCTTTCAGATATTGAATCTGTTTGTTCTTATGTTGTGATTTTGAACAAAGGAAAACTGGCTTCCCAGGGAAAGATCAGCGATCTAAAGCAGGTCAATTACAGCCTTTATGAAATAAAAATCAAAGGAGACTCAGAAGATTTTGTTAAGAGACTGAGAGATCTCCAGTGTAGAGTAGAGGAGACCGAAGACGGAATAATGAAAGTATATCTGCCTCCAGATAAGGGACCACAGGAAATATTCAAGATTGCTGCAGAAGGAAAAAATCAAATAAGACATTTCGAAAAAAGCCAGACTTCTCTTGAAGATGTTTTTGCAAGTTTAGTGGGAGTTGATTGATGCCGATCAGAGAGAAAGGCTATACTCACTGGGATGGAGAATTTCAGCCTAAAAAATTTTTTTGGTGGCCGATTACTCGTTATGGAATCAAGTTAACCTTTAAGAAAAAGTTTTTTAAATTTGTTTTTTTCATGACGCTTGTGCCTGCTGTTGTTTATCTCGCAGTAATTTATGTTTCAGAAAGATTGGATGATTTCAGTTTCATGATTAGGGAATCAGCCCCTTTATTACAGGTTAATCCAGCATTTTTTAAATCTTATTTTACCAGCGAGTTTCTGCTTTTTATGATAGTCATAATCATGTTGTTCTGTGGCGCCGGCCTTATTTCTGACGATCTGAAATATAATTCGCTTCAGTTGTACTTTTCCCGGCCCATCACTAAAAAAGATTATTTTATTGGGAAATCTGCTGTTATTGTTTTTTTCTTGTCCATTTTGACTCTCATCCCCGGCCTTATTTTTATTGTCATGAAGCTCATTTTTTCAGGAAGTTTTAAATTTCTTGCTTCCTATCCCTGGCTGCCTTTTTCGGTAATAGGTTATTCAGCCTTAATAACTTGTTTTTTCGCTTTTTATACACTTTTCCTTTCCTCCGTCAATAAGAACAGGAGGTATGTGTCGATTCTCATTTTTGGCCTCTATGTTTTTTCTGATATTCTTTTTGGAATTTTTTTCGGCATCTTTGGCAAACAATATTTTGCACTTCTTTCTATTAAGGTTAATCTGCAGCAGGTTGGAGCCTGCATTTTTGGACAGAAAACTCCGTATCATGTGCCTTGGTTTTATTCATTATTAATAATTACTGGAATATGTGTATTAGCTGTTAGTGTTTTGAAAAAGAAAATCAAGGGAGTTGAGATCATAAAATGAAGCCTGTTATTGAGACTCGAAACCTTTCCAAGTGGTATGGAAATGTTCTGGGCTTGAGTGATGTAACTCTTCAGATTGAACCCGGGATAACAGGTATTTTAGGCCCAAATGGTGCAGGAAAATCCACTTTTTTGAAGCTAATCAGCGGTCAGATAAAACCAAATATTGGAACTGTTAGTATTAAAGGGGAAAAAATAAGAAATAATTATCTACTCTTTTCCATAATCGGGTTCTGCCCGGAGCAGGATTCATTCTATGGAGAAATGACAGGCTGGCAGTTTATAAGCAGTCTTTTAAGACTTCATCATTTATCTCCCTTAGAAATCGAGAGTAAAGCAAAAAAAGCTCTCGAGATCGTAGAGTTGATAGAGGATAAAGACAGAGTGATAAAATCTTACAGCCGCGGAATGCGTCAAAGATTAAAGTTTGCTCAGGCTATTGCACATGAGCCCGAAATCATGATTCTTGATGAACCTCTTAACGGTTTGGACCCTCTCGGCAGGCGTAAAATAATTCGTCTTATAAAATCATATAAGGAAGAGGGAAGAACAATAATTGTGTCCAGCCATGTTTTGCCCGAGATTGAGGCTATGACTAAGAAGATTATTCTTATCCATCAAGGGAAGATTTTTGCCCAGGGTGATATTCATTATATTAGAGATTTGATAGAAACCCATCCTCATATGATCTACATTAAGTGCAGTAATCCTCGTGTGCTTGCTTCGAAATTTATAAATGAAGATTTTATCTTGAATGTCGACTTCACTTCTGCAGAAGACTCAGTCATTATAAAAACCAGGGATAGGGACAAGTTTTTTAGCTTATTGCCTGCCCTTTTTATTGAGAATAACATAGAGGTTAAAGAGATCACTTCGCCTGATGATAATCTTCAGGCTGTTTTTGATTATTTAATAGGAAAATAATAAAATGAATCCGGACGAGAGAGGGAAACTTCGGTTTTTTCTGAATTCGATAAGATATGTATTTACTTTCTTCTTTTCTCTAGGCAAAAGGGCCCGAAAGACAAAAGTTTTTTATTTAATTAGTTTTTTACCGGTTTTGATGTCTATGGTCATCAAGTTTACTCAAATTTTTTATGATAGACAGTTTATAGAAGGAATATATATTTTTTCCAATATGATAATGACGTTTTATCTGCAGTTTTTAATCCTAATTTTGGCTCTTTTCTTTGGAACTTCTGTCTGTTCGGAGGAATTAGAAGGGAAAACACTTACTTATTTAACAACCCGACCGGTTCCGAAATCATCTATTATACTTGGCAAATATGCAGCCTACACATCTTTGACCATTTTAATGACAGTTACAGGAGTAGTATTCTCTTTTTTAATCCTGAATGTGAACGACCTACTTAATCTGTCAATATATAAAATTCTTTTTCGGGATACAGCTGTTTTATGTTTGGGGATTATCTGTTACACATCATTTTTTACTTTTATAGGAACTTTCCTGAAGAAATCGATTATGTTTGGGCTGATCTTCAGCTTCGGCTGGGAAAATGTCATCCAATACTTTCCTGGATCCACCCAGCGATTTGCCATTGCACATTATCTTAAGTCAATACTCCCCGCGGCATCCTCGGGAGGAAGGTTCTCCTTTCTTTTATTCAGACTGGAACCAACCACTCCTGCTATAGCAATAGGAATGCTGTTACTCATCACAGCTGTTTTTATTACTTTAGCCTGTATTGTTTTTAGCTTAAAAGAATATATTTTTGAAGATTAAATTTGAACTTTTATTTAATTAGAGATGCTGGCAAATCTCCTTTGAGTTTGATCATGAGTTCTTCAGGAATGCTGGCAGAGATTTTCACATAGTCTTCGGTTGATGTAATCTGTATCTTGTTTACAAGTTCACCTATCTCTGGTTTTTCATTTGCTGCCATTGCCCCAAAAGCTTTAAGCCCGTTAAGCATGTCGGCAATTTGCTGGTTCTTGGCGGTATCGCTGCTTATTCCCTTTATTTCAGCAATGATATTCTGATTTTTGTAATCAAAATTGAGAAACACGGTATTCACTGCTTCTAAAGCACTGAGCATGGGCTTGCCGGATATTGCCTTGCTTACAACATCGGGGGGGATAGAAACAGCGCCCCAGAAGATTGTATCTTTATTGCTTTTTGCAAGGAGAGCTGAAAGTTCTTCGTTTTTGTAAATGTTTTCACCCTTATTCTGAACAATATCCAGCACAGATTTAACTCCCGATTCGTTGCCGGCAACTATGTTTGATTCATCGATAAAAGCAAAACATCCATCATTTTTTTCTGATTCCTTATAAATTGTCATTCCGTTGTAATCTTCTTCTGTGAATTCAGCTTCTGATTCTTCTTTAATCATGGAGAGCAATGTATCTTTGTTGTACTTTAGATTAATGATTGCAACCCCTTTCCCATCATCTAAGCTGGCTGTGATTCCGACTGCGATTAAATAAATATCTTTTTGCGGATCGATTCCTGATTTTTCAACAAATTCTTGATATTTTTCGTAATCTTTGTTCTCTGTAATGGCATTTGTTACAGATTCTATTCCCATTGTCTTGTGAAAATCGATAAAGAGAATGCCTTTTACGTCTTTAGGAATCAGCTTTAGCATGTCTTCTGCCGAAGCAGAGCCTGCCTTGGGAGCTACTGCCATTTTCCCGCAGGAAGTTAGGAAAAATGCAGCAAGGAATAAAATCATAAATATTTTCAGGCTTTTTTTCATTTGATCTCCTCCTTTTATTGTGAATAAATTTCTTTAAAAATAGAGTTTTTGGAACTATACCAAAAAAATATAGTTTGGGCAAGCAGTACTTACACATCCATCAGGCCCGACTTCGTTGGGTTCCCTCGAAGATCGACTCAAAAAGGCGCTAAATCTTTCAATGTCGCTTCTTCCATCCCCTCAAATTCATCTGCTTTACCTTAGGATAAAAAATGCCGATTATAATTAAAATTAAATTCAACAAAGAAAGCGGCTCTCTCAATCTTGCAAAAAATCATGCTGAAAAGCAGATTTCATCAAGGTTAAATAAAGGTATCAGCAATTTTTATGAATAATTCAGGTTAGGTTGGGTTGGTTTGCTATGATAGTAAAAAATGACGATAATAGATTTGATGGTATAAAAATGTCACATAAGAACATTGAAAGCAATAGCCCATTCCAGCAGCTTGTGCAGGGGCGTAAAAGTATACGCAGGTATCTGGATAAATCGGTCGAAAGGGAAAAAATTCTATTATGTCTTGAGGCTGCACGGCTGGCGCCATCTGCAGAAAACGCCCAGCCGTGGAGATTCCTGGTCATCGATGACCCTGATATTAGAGTTAATTTTGCAGAAGAAGTTTTTTCTGGGATTTATTCTGTCTCAAAATTTGCGGCTAAGGCTCCGGTTCTTATTATGATACTAGCTAAACTTGGTTTCATTGTCCATCGGCTTGGAAAACAAATCCAGAATATTAACTTTCATCTTCTTGATACTGGAATTGCAGGAGAGCACATGGTTCTCCAGGCTGAAGAACTCGGTCTCGGGACTTGCTGGATAGGATGGTTTAATACCAGGAAGGCCAGAAAATTTTTCAAGATTCCGAATAGATACAAAGTTATATCCCTTCTTGCTATGGGATATTATGAGAAAAAACCTTCAAGAGAAAGAAAAAGAAAGATGCTAGAAGAAATTGTCTGGTTTAACAGAATCGAATAGTAAGTTTAATTGCTGATAGATTATTTAGATAAGATGAATTTGAGGGCATGTCTGCGCTCCACTAAGATTTTTAACGCCATTTCCTCCCCGATCTTCTCGGCTCTGCTGGAACTCCGCATGTTTATCTTAAGCAGC
>AWNV01000016.1 GCA_000493965.1 Candidatus Aminicenans sakinawicola JGI OTU-1 | reverse complement strand
AAACACTCGTCGACGGATTCAACACAATGGTGAATAATCTGAAACAACACCAGCAGGAGCTGGCTGATATGAGCAAGAAAGTGGCCTGGGCAGAAATGGCCAAGAAAGTAGCACATGAAATTAAAAACCCCCTTACTCCTATTCAACTGTCAGCAGAACATATATTAAAGGTTTATGAGGATAAAAAAGAAAACTTTGATGAAGCTTTAAAAGAATCGGCTTCATACATCATTAAAGAAGTCGAAAACCTCCGAAAAATCGCTCAAGGGTTCTTAGAAACCTCAAAAGAAACCGCACTCCGCAAAGACTCTCTTAATTTAAAAGAAATCATTAAGGAAACAATAAAACCATACAGGAAAATTCTATCAGAAAGAATTATATTTGATGAAAAATATGAAGGGGAAGATTTTAGCTTTACTGGAGACAAATCTAAAATAAACATTATGTTAAGAAATATTCTCAACAATGCTATTGACTCTATTTATGACTCCGGAAAAATCGAGATCAGACTTGTAGACAATAAAAGAACTCTCATATTTGAAATAAAAGATACAGGAATCGGCATAAGAAAGGATTATCTGGACAGGATTTTCGAACCTTATTTTTCTACTAAAAGCGCAGGAACAGGATTAGGCCTGTCAATTGCAAAAAAAATAATAGAAGCCCACAGAGGCACTATCATAGCCTCAAGCAGAAAAAACCAAGGAACAAAAATATCAATTGAACTTCCAAAGTGATTGATATAACCCTAACTGAATTAGTGGGATCGATTTCAAGTGCCTTTTTCAAAGTATCCAGGGCCTTTGTTTTTATCTCTTCATTTTCCTCTTATTACTGTTTCATCTATCAGCAATTTTTATGAAGAATTCAGGTGAACGTGGATTATTCATAAAAACTTCTATGATATTGGCTGGATCTGTATATCCCCGTCCTCACTTCACCCATCCCCCATGGGACCACCTTAAGTTCCGGGCAGCGACATCCCAATCCAGACTACCCTAGATCAGAACCTATCAATAGTAAACGGCTCATATTTAGCTAACATATAGATATTAATCTATACAAGGAAAAGCAGACGAATTTGGGGGGATGGAAGAAGCGACATTGAAAGATTTAGCGCCTTTTTGAGTCGATCTTCGAGGGAACCCGACAAAGTCGGGCCTGATGGATGTGTGAGCACTGTATAATCAAAGGGGTGGTGTTAATGGTGGATCAGGGACATTGTGGCGTTTCTTAAGGTAAACATGCGGAGTTCCAGCAGAGCCGAGAAGATCGGGGAGGAAATGGCGTTAAAAATCTTAGTGGAGCGCAACCATGCCCTCAAATTCATCTTATCCAAATAATCTATCAGCATTTTTAATTAATAATTCAGGTTGAAGAAAGAGGGGATATTCTTTGCCAAAACTAAGCGCATGATATCAAGTGTGTTTTCACTGTTGTCAGTTAAAATAGAATCTATGTTAGAATCCTCAATATTCTGGCTTTTGGATAACCCTCCGAGAATTTTTATAGCGAGAGACGAAGCCTTCACAGATAATTTGCCGGATAAAAGCACAGCCATCGCGGATTCTTTAGAGAAATCTTCCCCCTGATCTTTGAGAATTGCAGCCCTGTATGTTAATAAACGTGCTGTATCCAGTTCAGTAAAATTGTCAGCAAGCATCCATTGAATTTCTTTAATATTGCCTGATTTTTGGCCAAAACGTGTTTTTCCCTTCACACGCTTACACACCGATTCCAAAGCCCCTGTTGTAACCCCCAGCAAAAAGGCAGATATACTAGCATTCCAGTCATTCAGAACAGCTCCTGCCTGTTCATATCCTTTTCCTTCTTTTCCAATCAAGTTTGAAGCAGGAACTTTTACATTTTTAAAAAACAGCTCAGAAGTACAATCCGCTTTTTTACCTGATTTCTCTTCTCTTTTCCTCGGTTTAAGACCTTTCATCCCTTTCTAAAGGATGAAAGAAGAAATACCCCTCCTGCCTTTTTCAGGATCGGTTAAGGCCATAACAACTTGGATTTCAGCAAAATCCACATCGATAATAAAAAGCTTTGACCCATTTATTATCCAATAGTCGTCCTTTTTTTCCGCTCTGGTCTTCATAGTACTTGTATCACTACCCATCCTAGCCTCCTTAAAACCCCAGGTTCCAAGTGCCCGTCCGGAAGCAAGGCGGATTAGATATTTTTTCTTTTGCTCTTTACTACCAAACATGTTGATATGATTCACACTGAGTGAGTTGTGTGCTACAACCAGGAGACCGATTGTGGGATCCGCTCTTGAAATTTCCTCTAGAATGATGATATTATCCACATTAGAATAGGCTGATCCGGCATATTCTTGAGGAACATTTATTCCTAATAATCCCATTCTGGCCAATTTACATATGAGCTCACCGGCACATTTTTCTTTTCTAACTCTCTTTTCCAGCAGAGGTTTAATTTCTTCCCGGGCAAATTTTTCGATCGATACCCTAAGCATTTTCTGTTCCCGAGTCAATAAAAAATTCATTGTTTTCCCAGTCTATCCTAGATCAGAATCTATAAATAATAAAGAACCAAAGAGATAAGATTAACATATGGATATTAATCTATACAAGGCAAAGCAGATGAATTTGAGGGGATGTCTGCGCTCCACTAAGATTTTTAACGCCATTTCCTCCCCGATCTTCTCGGCTCTGCTGGAACTCCGCATGTTTATCTTAAGCAGCGTAATGATGTCCCCGAGCCACCATTAACACCGCCCATTTGATTATATAGTGCTCACACACCCATCAGGCCCGACTTCGTCGAGTTCCCTCGAAGATCGACTCAGAAAGGCTAAATCTTTCAATGTCGCTTCCTCCATCCCCTCAAATTCATCTTATCTAAATAATGGTATCGGCATTCTTTATGAATAATTCAGGAGAACGTGGGTCATTCACGAGCCAAGCTTGCTGCAGATGCAAGGCACAGCGTATGAAGTTGTGGTCCTTCACCACGAATGCGCTGTAACGCAGCAGATGCAGTGAGATCGGCTCGCCTGAAAGGTAAAGAATGCCGATATAGAGGAAAAGAAGTGCATGGGAAAAGAGTTAAATATAATGCTGAAGGAAAAATCGACGTAACTGGCAGATATAACCAAAAATAAATATTGGTGTCGGCATTCTTTATGAATAATTCAGGCTAATTGACATATCTTTTTAAATTGTTTAAATATAAAGACATGGTTTCAGGTTTTTTTAGAATTCTCTTATATGGCTTATTTGCATATATCATCTATCTATTCATACGTTTTTACCAGGCAATTAAAAAAAGCAGTAAAAAATCATCCGCTTCAAAACATCATTCAGGTGTCATGGTCAAAGATGAAATCTGCAACACTTATCTTCCTAAAGAAGATGCAATTAAGGAAATATATGAAGGTAAAGAGTATTATTTCTGCTCTAATGAATGCCGCCAAAAATTCCTGGAAACAAAATAAAGTAAAGAACAACCAAACCTACAACTCTGTAACATATCATATTAAATTAAGGAGAAAGGTTCCACACATCAATAGTAACCGATGATTTAATAGTTATTTGTTCATGATTAAAATCCGCAGGCACAACATATGTATCACCCTTTTTCACAATGAACTCTTCTTTCTTTGACTCTCCTTTTATTCTGATCTTCTGTTCACCTTCCAGGATTGTTGTCACCTGTTCGTAGGAATGTTTGTGCAAAGGAACCATGGAACCTTTTTCATAGTCAAATCTTGCCATCAATATATCTTTACCACAGGCAAGAGTATAGCGCGTGACCCCATTAAAAACTTCAACTTTCGGCTGATTTTTCTTGCTAATTTTTAACATTTTTACCTCCTTCACTACCATGTAATTCGAAAACTGTCGAATTCTGCCTGATACTCTCCCCAATTTATTTCCACATTTTCAACTCTTGCATAGGGATGGTCATTTTCTAATATACTGACAAAGTTTTCAATCCTTTCTTTATCCCCCTCGACCAATACTTCAACCCTGCCATCGACTAAATTCCTCACCCAGCCTGTAAGATTTAGAGAAGAAGCCCACTCCNGCGCATAGCTGCGGAAACATACACCCTGAACTCTCCCCGAAAAAAAAATATGTGCCCTCGAATTCATAGAAAATTAAAATTATATTAACACAATGCTTGTTTATCGTAAAGTCTATAACCTCTTGATCTAGTCTTTATGCCTATTTTTTGATAGGATTCTATTTAACCTGGATTATTCACGAGTCGAGGTTGCTGCAGATGCAAGGCACAGCGCATAAAGTTGTGGTATTTCACCACGAATGCGCTGTAACGCAGCAGATGCGGCAAGATCGGCTCGCCTGGAAGGTTAAAATTGCTGATAATATAATTAAAATTTATTATAGAGAACGTATAGGTCAAGGTAGTTATGAGAGTTTCTTGGAGAACGATTAAAGTTAGGTTTAATTGTCATAACTTATCAGCAATTTTTATGAATAATTCAGGATAATTGATATGGAAAAGGTTCTTCTTTCGATTGCAGGATATGATCCAACCTCAGGAGCAGGAACCCTGCTCGACCTCAAAGTATTCCAGCATAGACACTTCCTTGGGATGGGAATCTTAACTTCAATAACAGCACAAAATACTAAGCGCGTAAAAAAAA
>AWNV01000015.1 GCA_000493965.1 Candidatus Aminicenans sakinawicola JGI OTU-1 | reverse complement strand
TTTTTTGAGAGCTTTTTCACCCCTTCCACCTTCTATAAAAACAAAGTCGTGTTTTTTAAAAAACTCTGCAGCTATCTCTGAAAAACCCTTTCCAGCCGAATTTTTTTTGAATACTGCTAATCGATCTTGGGATACTACAGCAACACCATCTGCCCCTGCCTCTACGAACTGCCAGGAATCCTTTCCTTCAGGATCCAAATCAAATCCCTTAGCACAGTGTTTGACAACAGCAACGGAATGTCCGCGTTTCTTCAATTCTACTAGAAGCTGCTTTATCAGCCGCGTCTTACCAGTTTTTGATTGTCCAATAACAGCAAAAACCCTCATGGGACCCTCGAGATTAAATCTTAAAATTCTTCCTCTTTTCAGGATAAGAATTTATAGCACATGAAAAATTTGATGTCAAACATATCCACTCCAATTGTCAAAACAAAATTAAAATTTTAGCTTTTTATCTACCTGATGTGGATTATTCACGAGCCGAGTCTGCCTACTCCGACGTTGGCGTGTAAAATTATTTTAATCTTTCCCTACTTATCAGAATCCAAGTTCTTTATCAATCCCCTGCATTGCTTCCAAACAAATGTTCATAAATTCATCAAGATCAAGGCCTATATTTTTGATCTGTTCGATTTCCTTCCTTTTTGCACCCCTTGCAAAACTCTTTTCTTTGTATCTTCGTTTCACAAAACCAAGGTCTACTTCCTTTAGTTTTTTACTTGGATGCATCAAAGTAGCAGCAACAATAAGACCTGTCAATGGGTCAATAGAAAAAATCGACCATTCCATTTCACTTTGACAGGGAACTTTTCCTGCATGGGCTTGAATAGTACGCAGAATTTCAGGCTCCACACCAAGTTCTTTTAAAATTTTTACGGTCTCAACTGTATGGAGATCAGGGTCTTTTTCTGTTATCTCATAATCAAGATCATGTAAAAGTCCTGTAAGTCCCCACTTTTCCACATCTTTGTTGAGTTTGGCTGCCATTGCTTTCATACAGGCTTCAACTGATAAAGAATGCTTTACGAGGTTTTTATTTTTAAGATGTTTTTTAACAAGTTCTAAAGCTTCCTTTCTATTCATAATAAAATCTCCTTTCTATTTATATTCATACAGGCTTCATCTCTCTGAAAAACTGTTTATAATATTCAGCTTCCCATCCAGCTTCAGAAAACCTGACTTTAATTCAATCCGATACTTACCAGGATTGGCTGTTTGAACCTTATCTCCTTCTCCGTCTATAGTAAGATCCCACGTTACCAAATTAAATCCTGCATCACCATCTCCTTCTATTTCTTTTATCACTTCACCCGAATCATCGATAATAGAAACAGTTATCGTTCTACTTTCTCTTAAGTAATAATATATCTTCGCCTCAGGCATTATATCAGGGTAGTTTCTATCTATATAGACAGGTTTAATAGCAAAGAGATGAGCCTTTTTTTCCTTAATATCCATGTTGAATTCCTGAATCATTGCCACATCCATAACGTAGGCACCACGTCCTCTAGTAGCGATAATAATATCTTTATCCCTGGGATGAATTGCAATATCAGTTACATAAACAGCAGGAAGGCCTGATCCAAGAGTCGACCATGATGCTCCCCCATCAATGGAAATGTAAACTCCCATATCTGTTCCTACATAAAGTACGCTTTCATTTTTAGGATCTTCCTTGATAATACAAATAGGACCACAAGGTATGTTATTTGCTATTGAAACCCAGGTTTTTCCATAATCAACAGACTTATAAAGATATTTATTAAAATCATCATCGTAATATCCACTTAAAGAAACATACACAGTGCCTTTATCAAAATTTGAAGCCTCAACCCGTGAAACCCACTTATCAGCAGGAAGTCCCTCTATTAGTTTTTCCCATGTAACTCCCCCATTTTTAGTCACACAAACATTTCCATCATCTGTACCTACATATATCAGGCCAGGGACAACGGGTGATTCAGATATCGTAACAATACAGCCGTAAGTAATACTTCCATGTTCAGGGTTTGTCGTAAGATCTTGACTAATAGAAATCCAGTGCTCTCCCATGTCGTAGGATTTAAACAGCTTATTAGCACCTAGATAAATAATAAAGCGGTTGTGGGGCGAGATCAAAATCGGAGCCCTTCTGCTAAACCTTAAATGGGATTCATTAAATTCAGCCTCAGGACTGATATTCTTGTACGTTCCTTCCCGCCTTTCTATACGGAAAACATTACCTGATGGATATTCTGCATAAATAATGTTCGAGTCCTCGGGGTCGACCTGAACACAGACAACATCCCCTCCTAATATCTCCTTCCAAGCATTGGTTATTCCTTGCACTCCTCTATAAGACCCACAATAAACTCCATTATCATGTACGGCACCGTATATATTATACGGTTCTTCCATATCATAGGCTATTGATTGGAGCTGGCCAACAGGAATGCTGTTAACTTCCTGCCAGGTATTCCCCCCATCATAGGAAAAATTTAATCCCCCATCATTACCTTCTATCAAGTGATTGTGATTATTTGAGTCAATCCAGAGAGCATGATGGCCCCTATGAAGCCGGATTGTACCGATAGATTCATATGTCTCTCCGCTGTTTTTAGAAACCATTAACGGAACGCCAAGTATATATACTTTATTTTCATTTTTTGGATCAATTCTGATCTGACCAAAAGAGCATCCACATGAATCATAAAAACTATCAATGTAATCTTTATTGGTTTTTTCCCATGTCTCTCCATTATTGGAAGTCCTATATATTTCAGGCCCTATAACATTTTTCTCTTTTCCTTGATCTGCAGCCGAATTCTTAGCAGTAATTTTATGTTTTTCATCATCCGAATCTTGTTCTGCTCTTAAGGCAAGATTATCCAAAATCGCATAGATAATGCTGGAGTCAGAAGCAGCTATATCAAGTCCAATTCGGCCTACCTGCTTTCCTTCCGGAAATCCTTTTGTCAGTTTTTTCCAAGTCTCTCCGCCGTCTGTCGTTTTATATATACCGCTTCCTTCGCCGCTTTCGATAAAATTCCATGCTTTGCGTTTCATCTCCCAGGCGGTTGCATAAAGAATATCGGGATTATCAGGATCCATGACAGCATCCGTGATTCCTGTGTCATCATTTATAAAGAGTATTTTACTCCAAGTATTTCCTCCATCTTCTGTCTTGAATAGTCCTCTTTCTTCATTTGGAGTAAAAAGATGGCCCATTACAGCAACATAAACGATGTCCGGGTTATCCGGATTTATAACAATGCGGCTTATGTGATGGGATTCATTCAAGCCCACATTTTGCCAATAATTCCCACCGTCTACTGATTTAAAAACACCTGTTCCTGCTCTGGAATTCCTGTTAGCATTGTTCGCGCCACTTCCTGCCCAGATAATATCCTGAGGTTCTTCACCTGTTAATTCCATACCTGCATCTAATCTTCCCGACCAAATAATATCAACATCTGAGGCTGTTACTGCAATGGCTCCAATACTCAGGCAAGATTCGTTATCAAATATGGGTTCCCAGCTTGTCCCATTATTTACAGTTTTCCACACCCCTCCATACGCTGAAGAAACATAAATCAAATAAGGATTTCTTTTCGATACAGCAATATCTGTGATGCGGCCGCTTATTTTCCAAGGCCCTGCAGGCCGCCATTTCAAATTCTTAAACAGCGAAGACTGTATTAAAGATATATGGTGTTGCCACCATTCAATGCGAAGATTCTCTTTTTCCTCGATTATAAAAGGGATTTCTATTTCAGCTCTTTCTTTTTCATCAGTGACAACAACCCCTATTGCGTAAGCTCCTGCCTTATCAGGAAACCATGTCCATGTATTTTTATCTGACTTTTCCTGGACAATCACCTTCTCACCTTTCTCCTTCATGTAATGACATATGTCCGAACCAAAAGGCACATGCAAGTATCGAATTGTAAACTCATATTCCGGCATAAAAAAACCCGTTGTTGAGGAAGAAAAAGCAATCTCTTCATTTATTTTTCTTGGATATTCCTCGGAAGGCTCCAATATAACATTGACTTCTTTCTTCATAAAGAGCAGTCTCCCGGTATTTCCCCAGTCATTATAAAGATTGATAAAAAGATAAGGGGCAATCCACAAAGGATTTGACTTTATCTCTATTGGAGCCTCAAAATAACCAACCTTTTTTCCAGTCTTTGCATCGAAACAAACAAGAAGAGAAGAAAGAGATGATACTGTTATTCTGTCTTCTATGAGTTCAAGGCGAAAATGACTGCTGGAAGGTATAGCATTCCACCATAAGATCGTTCCATTCTTCTTATTCAGGCAGTAAAGAACATTATTTCCGCTCAGGACATAAACTCTTTTCCTGTCATTGACAGAATGAACGATTATTTTTCCGCCTGTCTTGACCTTCCATTTCTTCTTTTTCTTTTTTATGTCCATGCAGTAAAAATTTTGGTCCTCTGCACCAAAATAAAGGCAATTGCCATCAACTGTGAGACCAGATTGAATCTTATCTCCAGCTTCAAATTCGCCCAACAATGAACCATTCTCACTTAAAAAATAAAGCTTCTGATCATCACAACCAAATATAATCACATCGTTTGATCCAACCGGCTCTGACCTTATTGATCCCCCCACACTGAAACGCCAGAGCTCTTTACCATCAGATGCATTAAAAGCAATGAAATTCCCTTCTTCAGTGCCCAGATAGACTTTGTCTTTGAATTCCACTACTCCGCTTGTAATTCCTTCATTTGTCTTATTGCTCCAGTGAACTTTCCCCTCCATGTTGAGACAGTAAAGACGATTTTCCTTGTCAAAAACATAGATACTTTCTTTTCCTAAAAAAGGATGGCTTTCAATCGGCTCAGGGGCTTTAAATTCCCAGCGTATTTTCTCATTTTCATAATCAATACAATAGATGAATCCTTCTCTCGTTGAAAAATAAAGATAACCTTCCTTTTTCTGGATGTTATCAATGACCATGCCTTTATAGGACATCTCTTTCGCTTTTTCTATTGGAAATATAATTCCGGTCGGGTAAGAAGGAATCTTTGATTTAAATAAAGAACAACAACTCAGAAAAAGAATAATGATAACTATGTATCCATGTTTTTTCATCTTCTCGAATAAGGCTATGATATCATTTTTTTCTCTTATCCCTCAATTCTTTACATAATAAAATGAAGCTAATATCATTTGAAAAAACATGAACAATGATAAATTATATTCTACTTTATAAAATCAGACTCCGGTCTTTTTGTCACTAATTTTTCCTTCTGTGATTTCCACCAGTCCATTCTCTTTTTAATCTCCTTTTCAAGGCCAAAATTCCCGGGACTATAATATTTCCTCCCGACAAACCTCTTTGGCAATGTCTCCATATCTGTTGTGCTGTATGCATAATCATGCGCATATTTATATCCCCTACCATAACCTATTTCTTTCATCAATGATGTTTCAGGATTCCTCATGTGGAGGGGGACAGGTTCATAAGGGCTCGTTTCAGCATCATTTCTGGCCTTTGAAAAAGCTGTATAGACCCGGTTGCTTTTGGGTGCAGACGCTAAGTAGATGACTGCTTGGGCAAGAGCAAGTTCTCCTTCTGGAGAACCAATAAAAGCAAAGGATTCTTTCGCATCAAGAGCAATGGCAAGAGATCGTGGGTCTGCAAGCCCAATATCTTCCGAAGCAAAACGGACCAGCCTCCTGGCTATATACATCGGATCTTCTCCTGAAACAAGCATTCTTGCCAGCCAGTAAAGAGAAGCATCTACATCGCTGTTTCTAAGGCTTTTATGAAGTGCAGAAATCAGGTTAAAATGCTCCTCACCTTTTTTATCATAGAGAAGGATTCTCTTTTGCAGTGCTTCTTTTACTTCTTCTGGAGTAATCCTGCCTTTTTTTCTAAGATTCGCTGAAATCTCAAGAGTATTGAGAGCTCTTCGCGCATCACCATTAGCATAATCGATGATCATTTTTACGGCTTGATCTTCTATCTCTAATTTCAGATCTCCCAAACCTCTATCTTTATCAGTCAAAGCCTCTCTCAGAATTCGTTCCAATGTCTCCTCGGATAATGACTTTAGTACTAGAACTTGGGTTCTTGAAAGAAGAGGAGCAATCACCTCAAATGAAGGATTTTCTGTTGTTGAACCGAAAAGAATTATATCTCCCTTTTCCACATATGGTAAAAATGCAGCTTGCTGAGCTTTATTGAAACGGTGAATTTCATCGATAAAAATAATCGTGGACTGGCTGTAAAGTTTTTTATGACTTTCAGCTTTGGCCATGACCTCCTTGACTTCCTTGATTCCCGAAAGGGCCGCACTAAAAAAAAGGCATGGGCAATTGAAATAGTGAGCCAGTAAATAACCCAGGGTTGTTTTCCCTGAACCAGGGGGGCCCCAGAAGATGATGGAGACAAGACGGTCTGTTTTTACAAGTTGAGATAATATCTTCCCCTTTCCGACCAAATGTTTCTGACCGTAGAACTTATCCAGATTCTTAGGACGCATTCTTTCAGCAAGAGGTGTATGCTTACCTGAATTATTCATAAAAACTTCCGATACTTTAGAACAATATAAACCAATTTAACTCGTTCTCAATGAAATTTTCAGAACTACTTTAATGCAACAGATCCAATTATGACCAATATAGTTGCATTTTTTAGTCTTCCCTGTTCTTTCTGTACATATTCACAATAAAAATCATAAAAGAACAGCACCGTTACAAGGACAGCAATAAAAGATAATATATTTGTTAGTTTAACCAGGATAAGTTTCCCAATAAAAATACCAGGGAAAATAGTTCCTACAAGTCTTAAAATGAATATATATGAAATCCCTATTACTACCAGTAATGTTAACCTTTTCAATCTACCTGTATCCAATTCATCTCCTCCTTTCTGATTACATTAGTACCTCTGCATGCTTTAAAACATCAAACAAATATTAACATCCTAATAGATTTAAATCTATACTGAATAATCCACGTTATCCTGAATTATTCATAAAAATTGCCAAAAGAATTGAAACTTGACGAATTTTGTATTCCATGTTATTTTTATGATTGATATCTTAAAGCTAACTAGCACTTTTAAAACATAATACTTTACAGGTAAAGCGGTTTAATGAAGGAACCAGGAAATTTAAAACCAAATAAAAAAAAGGATGGAATCCCAGACAAGCTTGTCTACAAGTTAAAAGAAATAAGCCGCATCACGAAAGTTGACCAAAAAACAATTGAAGATTGGGAAAAAGAATTCTATTTTCTTAATGCCGGGCAGACCGCTTCAGGGAAAAAAATCTTCAGGAAAAAAGACCTGTCAATTATTCTCAGATTAAAAGAACTTCTCGATAATCAAGGTCTTACTCTAGCAGGAGCAAAAAGAAAAATCGAACACGAGTTTGGGATAAAGAGCTCTAAGCAAGTTCATCCGGACCGCTTAAAAAAAGTTCTTTCCAATGTTCGTGAACAACTTCAAGAAATCTCTACTTCTCTGAACAAGTAACAGCCATATTCCAAAACTCAAATATAACACTCTTTTATGATTCATCTTTATCAAAAATAGCCTATTTCTTTCAATTTAGAAATCGGGAATCGCACTGTATTCTGACTATACCTCTAAACTCTGGCATTTTTTTTCTGGGATCCTGGCTTGTATTTTATTATTTTAAATAAATTGCTATAATGATTATTTCTCTGGTCGGGACGTGGCGCAGCCTGGTAGCGCACACGCTTGGGGTGCGTGGGGTCAGCGGTTCAAATCCGCTCGTCCCGACCATTTTCCCCTTCTATGATTGTCCTCTTTATTCAATAATGTTGTTGTTCCATTAATATTTACCAAATGTTAAAATGCATATTTCAAAATAAAATGTTTGAGGTGAATCATAAAACAAAAAAATCCGCTTATTCTTTTAACAAATGATGACGGCTTTTATGCTGATGGTATAGAAGCTCTTTACCATGGTCTAAAAGACTTAGGAGAAATCTATATCGTTGCACCAGACAGGGAAAGAAGTGCAACATCCCTTGCCCTTACTCTTCATCAACCTTTACGTGTAAAAACAATTAAAAAAAATGTTTACGCTGCAGACGGAACTCCTGCAGACTGCGTCTACCTTGCTATCCAAAAACTCCTTCCAAGAAAGCCTGACTTACTCATTTCCGGAATCAATCCGGGCCCTAATCTTGGCCAGCAGGATATTTCTTATTCAGGGACTGTTGCCGGAGCCATCCAAGGAACTTTTCTACAGGTTCCTTCCATGGCAATATCACTTTTGCCTGATAAACTGGGTGAGTGTTCTTTCGATTTTGCTTCCAAAATTGCCCACATGCTGGCAGAAACAATCATTGAAAACAACCTGCCAAATGGTATTACTCTTAACATCAACATCCCACCACCTCCTGTAAAAGGCATAAAAGTGGCAAAGCTCGGGGAAAAAAGATACAACCCTGAAATCATTATTAAAAAAGATCCCAGGGACAGAATCTACTACTGGCTTGGAACCGGTAATCCAAAAGCCATCGGAGACTCCAAGAGTGATGTCATGATAATCAAAGATGGGTATATCACTGCAACCCCTCTCCATAGGGATTTGACCGATCATAAAACAATCGAACTCAGTTCATTTCAAAATATTTTTTCCAAGATAAACCTTGGATTAAAATAGAGAAATAAACGAACTCACAATAATTCCTGCAATAGTCACCCCTAATATTATCGCAGGAAAAGCGTAACGTGGTTTAATATCGAATATAATTGCAGCAAGTGATCCCGTCCAGGCCCCTGTAACCGGAAGAGGGATTGCTACAAAGAGAGTGAGGCCAAAAGCACCATATCTCATTACTTTTTTGCTTTTTTTATAGGTCCGTGCATACAACCAAGTAAAAAACTTATTTAATATCTTTATATGGGATAATACCTTTCTAATAGGCTCCAGGAAATATATGATAGGCAAAACCGGTATTAAATTCCCAAGCCAGGAAATAAAATAAGCTTCTAATATCGGCATTTTAAAATGCAATACAGCCAACGGGATACCGCCTCTCAATTCGAATACAGGCATCATGCTGACTATAAGGGTTATAGCCTCTTTATTAAGATGAAGATTCTTTAAAAACTCGACAAAATCATTCAGCATAAAACCTACTATATTAAATAAAAAACGATTGTCAATGAGAAGGTGAATAATTGCTGTTCTTACTTATCATTAACATTTGCCATTTATCATAGTAATCTGTAAAAATATAAACAATATTAATATGGCGGAAATAAAAGCTCGAGAAAAGATTGAAAAGATTGAGCAAGCTATCCATAACTTAGCCAATCACGAGAGAAAATGCTGCTTATGTCCACGAGAATGCGAGGCAAACAGGCAGCAAGGAGAAGAAGGATTCTGTGAAAGCAGCAGCAGTGCATCAATATCTCATGCTACCCTCCATTTCGGTGAAGAACCGCTGTTAAGCGGACATTACAATTACATAAAAAACAGTCTCAAAGATCCAACCCCTCGTCATGGCTCAGGAACAATCTTTTTCACAGGCTGCAATTTAAAATGCGTATTCTGTCAAAACTTTCAATTAAGCTGGTATAAAGAGAGAAACACCGTCAGTTCTGAAAAACTGGCAGAAAAAATGCTCCGCCTCCAGGAACAAGGAGCTTTAAACATTAACCTTGTTTCTCCTTCCCACATGATTCTCCCTATCCTGAAAGCACTGAAAATAGCTTATTTGAAAGGACTAAGTCTTCCTCTCGTATACAATTCCAATGCTTATGAAAAAGCAGAAGTTTTGAGAAATCTGGAAGGGATTGTGGATATTTATCTTCCTGATTTTAAATATTTTTCTTCCCACGCCTCGGCAAAATATTCTGGAGCTTCTGACTACTTCCAGTATGCCAGCCAAGCCATCAAAGAAATGTATTGCCAGCAGCCAGCCCTGGTGCTCAACAGCAAGAAAGTAGCGCAGAAAGGACTCATCATCAGGCACCTTGTTCTTCCAGGACAGACCAGCGATTCCATAACTCTCCTAGAATGGATTTCCAGAAATCTCTCACTCTCTGTCTGCTTAAGCATTATGAGCCAGTACTACCCCTGCTTCAAAGCCCCACCTGAAATCCAGAGATCTCTCACTAGAGAAGAATATGTGAATGTAGTATCTAAGGCTAAAGAACTTGGCTTCAAGAATATGCTTATCCAGCCTGAGCCTTTCGCACGGAATGAACATCTCATCCCTGATTTCAAGATCAAAGACCCTTTCAGATGGAAATAGGAGATTATTAAAGCCTGTTTATTCTATGAACGTGGCAACTTGCTTTACGGAATTCCCAGATCCGAGGCCATTTCACGCAGTTTTGCCTGTATATTGCTGATATTCTCTGGCCCCATTCTGAAAAAGTGTTTCTGTGCTTGACTCATTTTTTCCAATTCGGCTTCAGCAATAACAAACGAAATTACTTTTTTCTCCAGTAGAATATCCTTCTTTATCACGGGCACTTCAAGGAGTTCGCGGATAGCCATTACAAGAGTATCTTGAAAATCCGCATCAGGATATCCTAAATCACTGTATGCTTCCTGGATTACTGGCTTTAACTGCCTGTAGCGTCTTACACAGGATTCTGAATCCAAAGATGAAAATACTTCTGCTACAATAGCATATCTTTTATACCCAATCGGATCCACATAATACTTATCATTTCTCTTAATAACCTTAAATTTTCCTTCAGGATTGAAAAAATCGATATGAGCTTTCGGACTCTGTCCATTGGCAATATTATCTACAGCCGCAACAAATTTTCGAATAATATCATCGGTTGTCAACCAGCCCTTAAGTTCAACACTAGAAGAAAACTCACCGATTAATTTGCGGATCAAATCATCACTTTTTGAGAGAGTAACATCAATATAATCCGGCATTTTTTCCTCTCCTTTGACAGCTTCTTCCGATGGAATCACAGCAGTTGTTTTCTCAGTAATCTCAGGAATTTCTGTACTCTCTTTTGATTTACCGCGTATAAGAAAAAAGTAGATACATATAGCAACTACCACAACTGCTATAATGACAAGAGCTGTAAAAGTTACTTTTTTAGATTCCTCCATATTTCCCTCCACTTGCAATTTAAATAATAAATATTTAACCCGTATTAATCACGAATCAAGTTTGATTATTCCATCTTTTTAATTTCAATATTACCATTTAAAGTTGTAAGTGAAATAGAAGCTCCGTCTTCTCCAATCACAGTAGAAATCTTATCTGTTGGCATAGGATTCTCAATGTCAAATTCACAAAATATATCTCCGTCCGGACTCGAAGCTTCTATCCGGCAATTTACTTCTGGCTGAAGATATACAATGATATCTCCCTGTTTTGTGGAAATTGTTAGTTCATCTTCATTTCTAAGGTCATACAAACTTGCCTTGATTGAACCATTATCAACAGAAGCCGTTAAAGAACCTGAAAAATTATCAACTTTTATATCGCCATTTTTCAATTCGATGTAAGCTTCCCCATACAAATCAGAAATAAATATATCCCCTTTAACTGCAGTGATATCTTTCAAATTTATGGAATGAGGAACTCTTACCTCATAATGGACTGTTTTTGCCTTACTTTCACCTGAAGCAGCCCTGGTCTTGATTTTTACAAAATCTTCAAATTTATCAAATTCAATTTTAGGAACGGAATAATTCCAATGAAACATTCGAATCTTTCTATTATACAGGTTAGGCATAATTTTCTCTGCAAACACTTGTAACTCATTTCTATCCCAACCCTGAATTTCAATATCTCCATCTATGTTTTCAAGAGAGAGAGTCCCTCCTGCATCTAAAGGCACATTTTTCTCAAATTCCTGCACTTCGGGAAAACCTGCTTCATCAGGAAAGTCAACAACCGCTATAATACAGGAACTTATAAAGGGGAAGATCAGAAGTACACTAAAAACAAAAAACAATAATTTCTTCATATCCTCCTCCATTGTTCTTAATTATACGATATTCTAATTGAGAAGTTCTATTTTTTTTATAATATATTTGTTTTTCTCTTGAACAGAAATCTTTTTTGAGTAATATTAGTTCCTTAAGTACTTGGCATTGTATCCGCGGTAACCTTTTTGTAGATCGGGTCGGGGTAGGCTGGATCTGATTGTGAATAATCCAGTCCAGTAGAATTATCAATATACCAAGGAGGCCATAATGGGCGGTATGTTTGGATTGGTTTCAAAACATGATTGTGTAAACGACCTATTTTATGGAATTGACTATCACTCTCATTTAGGAACAAGTCGCGGTGGCCTTGCAGTAAAAAATACGGATGGATTCACAAGATTCATTCATAATATTGAGAATGCCCAATTCAGATCTAAATTCGAAGATGACATCACAAAGATACAAGGAAATAAAGGTATAGGAGTAATAAGCGATTATGAAGACCAGCCTCTCATTATACGTTCTCACCTTGGAAACTATGCAATTGTAACAGTGGGTGTAATAAACAATGCAGATGAAATTACAAAAAAAGCATTCAACAAAAACTCAATTCATTTTTCGGAAATGAGCGGTGGCGGAATCAATCCGACAGAGCTGGTTGCTGCATTGATAAACCAGGAGATGTCTTTTAAAGACGGGATCCAGAATGCTCAAGAGGCAATTCAGGGGTCCTGTTCTTTACTCCTATTAACCGAAGAAGGGGTTTATGCAGCACGAGATAGATTTGGAAGAACTCCTCTTGTTACCGGGGAAAAACAGGGAACTTATGCAGCAACATCAGAGACCTGTGCCTTTCCCAACCTTAACCTTGAAATAAAAAAATATCTTGGCCCGGGTGAAATTGTCTTAATAACCGAAGAAGGGATTGAGCAAAAAAAACCGCCCGGGGATAAATTGCATATATGTGGTTTTCTCTGGGTTTATTATGGATATCCTGCTTCAAGTTATGAAGGAATAAATGTGGAAACTGTAAGAAACAAGTGCGGCGCCAAACTTGCCAGAAATGATAAAATCAAAATAGACTTTGTAGCTGGAATACCTGACTCAGGAATAGCTCATGGTTTAGGATATGCAAGTGAGGCAGGAATTCCTTTTAAAAGACCTTTTGTTAAATATACACCTACATGGCCGAGAAGTTTTATGCCCCAGAATCAGGCCGTAAGAGACCTTGTAGCCAAAATGAAACTTATCCCAATAAAAGAATTGATCGAAGGTAAAAAATTACTTTTTTGTGAAGACTCAATAGTAAGAGGGACACAGTTAAAAGGCACAATCCAAAGGCTATACGATTCAGGGGCTTTAGAAGTCCATATGCGTCCAGCCTGCCCCCCCCCCTTGTTTATGGATGCAAATTTCTTAATTTTTCGAGATCTAGGTCGGAATTGGACCTTGCTGCAAGAAAGGCTATAAAAGAGTTGGAAGGAGATGATCCCACCAACTTAGATGAATATTCAAGGGCTGGATCTGATAAATACCATGCAATGATAGAGAAAATCAGGTTGAGACTCAGATTAACATCACTGAAATATCAAGAGCTGGAAGATCTTGTTTCAGCAATCGGTCTGCCTAAAAACAAGCTGTGTACTTATTGCTGGGATAGAACAGAGTAGAGACTTATTGACCTGGATTATTCACGAGTCGAGGTTGCTGCAGATGCAAGGCACAGCGCATGAAGTTGTGGTCATCCACCACGAATGCGCTGTAACAAAGCAGATGCGGTAAGATCGGCTCGCCTGTAAGGTAAAGAATGCCGATATAGAGGAAAAGAAGTGCATGGGAAAAGAGTTGAATGTTATGCTGAAGGAAATATCAAAGTAACTGGCAAATATAATCAAAAATAAATATTGGTATCGGCATTCTTTATGAATAATTCAGGTTAATAGAGGGCAAGGAGAGCTTTTTCTTCTTCCCTCTTCATTAAATCCTTCAGGTTAATACCCGCATATTCAACTTTTAGTAATATTTCACTATTTCCACCTGAAAGATTAAGGAATATTTCCGTTTCAGGAGTTTCCCACTGAGAGATATATTCCAGATGACTTAAAGCCACCGCATATCCCCACTCAGAAGGACTATCTTTATATAAATTGTTCCGCCACAATACTTTATCCTGTTGTGGCACACCGTATTTCTTTATTAACAAATCCTTAATTTTTTCATAATTTTTAATATGTTCATTTTCATCCTCATGTTGTTCTAAAAATATGTATTCTGCTGCTGTTAACTTGTTTTCTGCAAATATGTATCCAACAAAACAATCACTATCCATTACTTTTTTCTCGTATCCAATTATATCCAATCCCCTTGATTCTTCTTGCTTGAAGGGCTCGCCTTCTAATTCTAAAACTTGTTCTTTTCTCATCCCCCAGTATGTATTTCTAAAATTAACAGCTGGTTTAACTGCTTTTTCCGGACTCTTTCTCCCAGCATAAATTGTGATCACCTTGGTGGACTGAAACAGCCTCTCTACAAATGAGTCAAGTATATATCCTGATTTTGTGCAGCCTGTATTTTTTGACGAATAATAAACATAATCGAATATCTTTCGGAATTTTCTAGAACTGCTCAGAGTAAGAATAGCTCCTTTTTCCAAAGTCTCAATAACAGGGCTATTTATATCAGGTCTAAGATAAACATTGGCACTCTTTGCTATTATCTTCAGTTTCTTATCAAAAGAAAACAATAATCCACTTTGAGAAAAGATAATTAAAAGGACTGCTATCAATATTCCCCGTTTTGCTTTCCGGCTCATTCTCATACTTCCCTAATATAAACTGCTATAATATATTGCCAATGAAATCACATAAATTCAATCCTCTTTAGAGATGATTTTGCAAGTACTTTCCTCACCCCCAAAGATTATAATACCAATCATAATTATTACTCACGCTTTCTCTTATAACTTATTATTCATTGTGTTTTTCATTTGAGAACTGTATTATTTCCTCTGAAAGATGCAAATTTAGATATAAAATGAATAGTCTCCATCTTCTTTTGCTTTTCGGCGTAGGTGCTGTTGCCGGTTTTATTAATGTTAATGCCGGAGGAGGATCCAGTCTCACACTTCCAACCCTTATATTCATAGGACTTGATGGTGCTGTTGCAAATGGCACAAACCGAATAGCGTTAATCATTCAAAACATTCTTGCTGTTTCTTCTTTTCATAAAAACAGAGCCTATCAATTTAAAACCAGTCTAAAATTTGCTGCTTTTACACTGCCTGGTGCTGTGATCGGCGCATTAATATCTACTAAAATTAGTAATATCCTGTTTCAGAAAATCCTGGGTGGAGTTTTGATTTTCATTGTTTTCTCCATGTTTTTTTCCCGTTCTTACAATGATAATAATTCAAACATTTCATCCCATAAAAACTGGCTTATCTATCCAGCATTACTGGGTATCGGGTTTTACGGAGGTTTCATCCAGGCAGGAGTAGGATTCTTGTTCATGGCCGCTTTATATCACCTGTTACGGCTCGACCTTGTCTTAGTCAATATGCATAAAGTGTTTATCATTCTGATATACACCTTCCCTGCTTTACTTATATTTGTACTTACAGGAAATGTGAACTGGATATGCGGTGCAGTTCTAGGTGCAGGAAACGCATTTGGAGCATGGTGGGGAGTTCACGCTGCTCTAAAGGGCGGCGAAAAAGCGATCCGCATTATTCTCACTGTTGCCATTACTATTATGGCTCTTAAGCTTTTCGGCCTTTATTAATTAACCTGAATTATTCATGAAGAATACTGGATAACTCAATCCATCCACGGACTTACATCTGTGGATTTTAAAAGTTAGTATTAAAATTATTTCAATCAGTTAGAAGCAAACTGCTATATGCTTTAAAAAATCATATATTGCTTATATAGCCAGCAAGAGTTTTTAGGCCAGCTTCAGCATCACCTCCAAGGTTTATTCGCAGTATGCGGCGGCCCCTCTTTCTAAGGGCCTTAAAATCTCCAAGGGATTGAGTTTTAATCAGGTATTTAAAAGAAAAATTAGTCTCTGGCACAGGCAATTCTATCTGCGGCTCATCCACAAACTGCAGGAATAATCCATTATTTGCTCCTCCCTTGTGAAGCTGCCCTGTGGAATGTAAAAAACGTGGTCCATACCCTAGGGTCGTGGCAAGTCCAAATCTTTTTAAAAGTTCAAGCCGGATTGCTTTTAAAGCATTATCTATTTCCGAGTCATAAGAAAGATAGGCCTGGACAGCGAAATAATCTCCCTCTTTTGCCCCGAAGGCCCAACTTCTCAATGCTGATTCTGCATTTTCAACAAATATAGTTCTTTTATATATTTCTTGTCGCTGTTTTTCTTCTCCTTCTTTTTCCATTAGTTTCTTTGTAAACTGTTTAGTAAGGTCAACATCTGGTTGGTCAAAAGGATTCATTTCAAGGGCTGCTCCTGCAGCCGCCACAGCCACCTCCCAGCAGAAAATTTCCCTGCTTAAATCATTTCTATCTTTCATGTCAATACGTATAACAGGAATACCGGCATCTTCAAATTCTTTTTGACATCTTTCCAATCCACTGTTTTCATCTTCTTTGAGGAAAATAAAAACAAATAAACGGTCTTTTCCATAGGAGTCGATTTCTAACAAAGGCTCTCTCACTACAGGTACTATCCCCTTTCCATTCTTGCCTGTACTTTCAGCAATGAGCTGTTCAATCCAGTCAGGAAAACTATTAAGGCTTGTGGATGTTATAAAAGTCAGTTTATCCCTGAATTTTGCCAATTCTCCAAGAACCGCACCCAAGATAAATCCTGAAGATTTGTCCTCCGGAAGATCCAAAACATCTTTAGCTGTTTCCTTAGCCCTTTTCATTAGTTCGTGTATATCGATTCCAATAAGAGCTGCTGGAAGCATTCCGAAAACAGAAAGTGCAGAGTAGCGCCCTCCAACATCAGCAGGTGATAGAAAAACAGCACGAAAATTCCTCATCTCGGCCAAATTTTCAAGGGGAGTTCCAGGATCAGTTATGCAGACAAAATAACGGCCCTGCCTGTTACTTATGTGACTCACTTTCTCCCAGAAATACTTAAAAAGGGAAAGAGTCTCAAGGGTAGTTCCGGACTTGCTGCCTACGATAAAAATTGCATTTTGTATGTCTATTTCATGCTCGACACTTCGTATCGATTCAGGATGAGTGCTGTCAAGGACTATTAATTTTGGATACCCAGGAGCATTCAAGAAAGTCTTCTGGAATACAAGTGGAGCAAGACTCGACCCTCCCATTCCAAGAAGCACAACATATTTTATTCCTTCCTCTTTTACTTCCTGCGCAAATCTTGTTATGGGTTCAAGTTCATCCTGCATCATTTCTGGAAGATCCAGCCATCCCAAGTTATTTCTTATTTCAGAAGGCAAGATCGGAGACCATAACATAGAATCTTTAGACTGAAACCTTCTGGAAAAATTAATATTCTTCCAAGAATTTAAACGCCTATCCACAAGCACCTGGTATTTTCCTATTTTCATTTCCTGATTGATTATTTTCATTTTGCTTTCTCTTAGGTTATAGCAAAAGAAAATTTGATGTCAAACACTGCATAATTGAAAATAGGGACAGGCCATCAGAACTGATTAATAAATAAGAAGTTAGCTCTTTTTTCGTATAAAAAATATTTTTATAGTTGTTAGATAGCCATGCTTTCGAAATATTCAAAGGTCCTGTTAATAGCCATATGCTTCAATTGCACCCTGCCAATGTTGTATGGAAGATCGATAGTCTCTATATTGTGGCCGGAATTAATAAGCTCAGTTACAATACGTGCTGAAAAAGGTGAATGCATCAAGCCATGTCCGCTAAATCCTGTCGCATGGATGAGGTTGTGAATGTTAAGATCATAACCAAACAGAGGGTTGTGGTCGGGAGTAGAATTATAAAATCCACTTGTAACTGCCACTAATCTTCCCATATCTTGAACAGCTGGCAAAAATTGTGTAACTTCCTTGCGCACAGCAGCACCATATTCATCGAACCCAAGTCCGTAGCCTGGTTCGATATCGTCCTGGTTATCGAGCGTGGCTGCAACAGGATTAGGATGCTGCAGCCAGCCTATCATCAGTTGCTTATTATCAGGTCGGCAGTAAGCACCGTAGGGTGTTACGGTCATCGGGAGTGACGGAAAATCTTCCATTTTGAACCCCCAGTCACTATCCCTCTTTAGTCCCCTCAAAAAATACAGATACCGGCGCTCTGCGGTAATTGGTAAGTCTATCCCGCCAAACAGCCGTGATATCCCTGCTGCCCAGACATTTGCTGCGTTTATAAAAAAGTCAGCCTCAATCCTACTGCCCGATTCAAGAATTACGGCTGTGGCCTTATTACCGGAAACTTCAGCTTTAACAACCGGATCGTTCTGAATAATTTTGGCTCCAAGTTTCCTTGCTGCCTGTGAGACGTCCTGGTAGATGATGTTCGGAAATAGAAAGCCGTCTTTGGGACACCAGGTTGCACCAACAATTCCAACTGTATCGAGATAAGGAAACTGTTTGCTTAATGCCGCTTCGTCAAGCCATACTACTTCTTTGAGGCCCGCTTTCTGTTGTACAGCCACCTGCTGCTTTACTGCTTCAACGTCAACCGTGTAATTTTTCAAAAATAAATAACCATTTTGGCAAATCGGATATTGGCTGTTTTCTATGATGTCCATCCAGTTTTCAAAAAAATTGATCGAATATATCATTCCTTTGACTGTGGATATTGTATCGAACTGGGCCCGGATGCATGCTGCTGAACGTGAGCTTGCACCACTTCCCAGATGACATGCTTCAACCAGAATCACCTTAGCTCCCATTCTGACCAATTCCCAGGCCGAAAGTATACCTGTAACACCGCCCCCGATAACAAGAACGTTTTTTCCAAAATCATTAGCGACAGGTTTAGGGATCATCTTTTTTCCTCCATATTAATGTTTAGCCTGAATTATTCATAAATTATGCCGACACCAATATTTATTTTCCATGCTTCAGCGTAGAAATTTTAAAAAAACAAAAAATTCATGTCAACAAGTAATAAAAAAGAAAAGAGAGACACCCATTCTGACCATTCTAACTTGATGATATAATTTTAATTGTTTCATGGCATCATCATAGAAGTTTTTATGAATAACCCAGGTTAATAGGTATCTCTCAAAGTCATTATCTTCAAATTCTCTTCAAAACGATTAATATCAATTTTTTCATCTGTCAAGAACTCTATTCTGTATTTTTTCTCCGGTATCATATCAAAGAAATTATCTGAAAATCTCCCTTTATAAAAAGGCACCGAAAGATGAACATCCTTTGCAAAGTGCTTGCTTTTCAGATAAATAATCACATTTTTGTTTTCAAATGATACTTCCCTGTCTATTTGAGTATGGATTAGCGAAACTTTCTTTAAAGGAGAAAAGTAGTATACATTTGAGCTCAGAATCTTATTTTGCCAGCTTATCTCACAGTAAAAATAAACATCTCTATCATGGAAGTTTTTTTTCAGTTCATCCAGGGACTTTGTAAAAATTATCCGGCTCTTACCAGGTTCAATTTTCATTTTTGATATATGATTTTGAATTAATTTTCCTCCATAGGTGTAAACAGACCAGTGAAATTCTGCATCTACGGACCCCCTGAGATCGGAAATGCAGTAAACATTTAAAACCTTTCCATTATCCACAGGAGCAACCAGCACTGGGCTGTAAAACCTTTTAGCATAATAATGAAGAGCCTTCCATCTTCCTAAATAATCTATTCCTGCCCAGGAAGCTACCTGCCAGCAGTCATTTATCTGCCAGTACAGGGAACCCATCATTCTTGGCATCTGGCTTCGGAAATGTTCGACAGCTATTTTCATCCCTTCTGCCTGAAGTACCTGGCTCACCCACAAGATGGATTCAAAATCCTTTGGAAGCCTGAAATGATCCAGCATATAATGCAGGATAAGCTTATTCCCTTGCGGGCTCTTTTGATGATGCTCCATTATTGGAGAGGAAATATTCCAGTCCCCAGGAATAGTGAATGTTTTTACAGTTTCTATCAAAGGAAATGATTGGAATCCAAACTCGCTCATGAAACGATGGAACTTTTTTCTGTATTCTTTAAAAGGCTCTCTCCCATGCCATATTCCCCAGTAGTGCATGTCTCCGGACTCTTCAGACCGTGGTTCTCCCACTTTTTCCGAATGAGGAGAGCTGGGCCAGTACTGGCGGCGGGAGTCATATTTTTCAACAGCCTTGGGGAGAATTTGATGAAATATCTTTTCATAATCCTTCCACACACTGTCTGGAAAGTGCTCTTTCCAGCCCCAGTGAAACCAACCTTCCTCACATTCATTGTTTCCACACCATAAAGCAATACTCGGATGATGTCTCAATTCTTTTATCACATATTTTGCTTCCTCCCTGACATTCTCAAGGAAAGCATCATCACCAGGATACATCGCACAGGCAAACATAAAATCCTGCCACAATGTTATTCCCTGCTCATCACAAAGGTCATAGAATTCTGGAGCCTCGTATATCCCACCTCCCCAAACACGAAGCATATTCATATTCGCCTCAACACAATCTTTAAGAATCCTTTCATATTTTTGAGGCGATACTCTATTTGGAAACATATCTGCCGGAATCCAGTTTCCTCCCTTGGCAAAAAAAGGAATGCCATTGACAACGAATTTGAAACTCCGTCCCCACTGGTCATCTTCTTGTTCAAGAATAAGCGACCTGATTCCAATCCGCTTGGAGACGGAATCTAGAAGCTGCTTTTCATAGAAAAGACGGACAGCAACAGTATATAAGTTCTGATCTCCCATCCCTGCAGGCCACCATAGGTCAGGATTCATTATATCAATAATAATTTCTTTTGAATTCATTCCCTCCTGCAAAGAAAACGACTCATTTTTTGTATATGTTTTTCTTCCAGAAACCTTAATGCTGACTCCTATCTTCTCGCTGATATCAGATAATAGAGAAAGTTTTAAGTGGAGACTAACCTTATTCCTACCATGGAACTCCTGAATAATCTCCACGTCTTCAATTCGGGCTTTGTCCCATGATTCTATATAAATAGGCCTCCATATTCCGCTGGTCACAAGCCTCGGCCCCCAGTCCCAGCCAAAATGATAAGGCGCTTTACGAACATGAGGACAGCCTCCAGGCAGCTTATAAGGCAGTTTTTCTTCCAGTATCCTGGCATGTCTTACAGGGGACTCAAACCTGACTCTTATATCGTTTTGACCGGTTTTTAAATAAGGTTTTATATTAAACCGATATTCACGGAACATGTTCTCTGTGTTTGCTATTTTTTCATTATTCAGAAAGATTGTTGCATATGTATCAAGGCCTTTACAGACCAGTTCGATATGCCCCCTGCACATTACATCCTTAGTGACTTCAAACATTCTTTTATATTCCCAGTCTTCTCTCTCTATCCCCTGAACTCTTGTTTCATTGTCCCTGAAGTAAGGATCCGGAATCAGCCCATTGTCCATAAGGTCAGTATGCACACATCCAGGCACTGTTGCTTTGTACCATCTGGTTTCATTGATACTTCTAAACTCCCACTGTCCTTCAAGCGAATACCTGGCATAATTCGACTTATCCGGAACATCTCCAGAATACAGGTATGCCCTTCCCATAAAAAGAACGCCCAAGATCAATAATAAGGAGAAAACAAAAGATCCGGTTATCAAATTCTGTTTCATTTTAAAAGACAAATTCATCACTTCCTTTTATCTAATAATATACAGTTTTAATATACACATTTCCTTGCTTCATCAGCAAAGGCTCTAAGCAGATCTATATCGACTTCGAAAAAATGATCTGAAGGTGACAGAATAAAGCCTCCTCCTTCCCCTGCCGCTTCAAAACATCTGCGGACTTCATTCCTGGTTTTGTCGGGTTTGCATCCTTTTAAATAATGAAACTGGTCAAAGCCGCCGATCATACACACTCGTGAGCCGATTCTTTTTTTTGCCTCTTTCAAATCAACATCCCCACCCATAGAAACCGGCGTGAATGTCTCCATTGCATCCGCTCCCATATCCGCTATTTTCTCCAAAAATGGCATCATCCCTCCGCAAGTATGATAAACGACACTCTGCCCGGCATTGTGGGCTAATTCGATAAGTTCCTTATCGTAAGGTGCAACAAACTCTTCAAAAATTTTTGGCGAAATTACAGTAGAAGATGCATCTCCCCCGCCGTGTTCGATTACATCAAACTGAGTTCCATGCATAGACTTAATATAATGCTTTTTTCTCCCTTGTAAAATTTTTAAAAATGTATGAACCCATTCCGGGTCATAAAATGTTTCCATAATGAGTTTTTCTGTGCCGAATAAAACAGCGGCATCCTGCCAGCAGCCAGGCTGCCCGTATATATCAAATCCGGGAATAAAGCCGCGAATCATTCCCCTTTCCCCGAATTCACATGCCTTGCGGTTTACTTCTTCGACATCGCAAACAGGAACTGGTGCATATTTCCCGAAGATATCGATATCCTCTTTGTTTTTGATCAGACGATCAGAAACCCAGGCCGTATGCTCATCGCTCTGTAAAACCATCGAGAGAGTCTTTTCAGGAGAAATACAGTTAAAACGGACTATTTTATACTGCAAATCTGGGATATTCTCAGCTTGAATTCTCCAGTTGTCCGAACATACTCTGCGCGGCTCTAAAAAGCCTATTTTCCCCTGATCAGAATCATAATAATCGCCGCGTGAAATATCTGGCTTTTGGGCTACAACCCAGTTAATTGGGTCAAATCCGAAATAATCAAAAAATTCCTGATATGACATTCCATTCATCATAGTCTTCAAGAAATACGGCATGACATGATGGGTAGTTACAGGGAGCCTGTCAGGAACTTCCCGGTTTAAGGCTTTCAGTAATCTCTGTTTTGAAGTCATTACAGACATGTATTTACATCTCTGCTCGGGTTATTCTTTTTTTGAAAAATGGCGGTATAAATATACAGTCAATATAAAGGAAATAATTAATACAATTAATGGGATAAATATTCCTAACATTTCTTATCCTTTTTGTCCTTATGCCTTTTCCTGTACGAAAAATACGCAAGCAGAAGCCCGAGAAAAGAAAAGAAATAAGCTATTGACATTCCTATGACTACAGAAAATCCTTGATTCATTTATTCCTCCCAGCGGGCAATTTTTTCTAGATCTTCAAGATACTTTCTCTGCTTTACCTCATAATCTTCTGAAACCGCCTTTAATTTAGGATCAATAATCTTAACCATAATCACTAGAAGAACTATACTTACACATAAAATAACAAACCCATACCAGAGCAGAAGCAGGCTTAATGCCAATCCTACGGCTAATAAAAAATAAACCAGGGGAGAAATAATAAATGTAATATAATCTTCTTTTGTCCACTGTTCTGCTTCCTCAGCAGTCCATTTTGTTTTTATCCAACTCATTAAATCCCTCCCTTGCTTTGAACAACACTAAATCCTTCCAGCCCCCTCCTTACGGCTTCCTCACGTACAGGCTTCCACCAGCCCAAAGGCCGTGACATGACATAATATTTTACAAGGCGATCCATATCTTCCGGAGGGGTCAAAAAAGTCAGTGGTATATAGATTAATGCCCCCAGGACCATCATTGTCCAAAACTGAAGATAGTCCGGCAGCACCGGAATAACATGAAATTCCGGCAGTACCCACACAACCAGCCAGCTTAATCCCAAATTGGCTATCCAGGAGGAAAGATATCCCCAGGAATTAAAACGCCACCAGACAACCTGCAGAATAGATGGAAGCCAGATACCGGCTGCCATTATCCAGAGGGCAAAAATGAGCCACTGGGTTATCTCCTGCATCATCATACCGTAAATAAACGATCCAAGAAGAAGAATAAGAGTAGATATTCTTCCAACCCAGATCAGCTCTTTTTCGCTCGCTTTAGGCCTGCAATAATGATTATAGAGATCCCTTGTCGCATAAGATGCCCCGAGGTTAAGATGAGTGGAGACAGTGGAAAGATGGATAGCGACTATCGCTGCGAAGAAAAAGCCTACCAATCCAACCGGCAAGAATTCAAATCCAAGACGATACCATGCCATTTCATACTCTACCGTCGAACTTATATGAGGATAAATTGTAAAAAAGGCAAGGATAGCAACAGCCCAGAGCGAGTTGCGAATCACTATCAACGCAGAGCCTGCCCAAATGCTGTAACTGGCATCACGAATCGTTTTTGCTGACTGAATGCGTTGAGCTTCAGGATACCAGTCAATCGATGTTCCCATACCAAAACCACCTATAACAGCAATAACCAGCATGGTTAAAAACCAGACTAATGGGAAATCTCCCGAAGCCACTCCCGTAAAGGCAAAAGGATTCAGCCTCCAGCTCTGATCCAAAGAATTTATTTTTGCTATGATAGTATGAGGCCCGCCTGCTGCTGCAATCCCCCATATTGAAACAATTATAATGACTGCAAAGGCGATCACACCCTGCTGGAAATCAGCCATTACCACTCCCCAATAGCCTGAGGCCAGCACATAAACAGCACAGAGAGAAGAAAAAAGAATTAATCCCAGCCACTCGGGCCAATTAAAAAGATAATGACAGACTTTTCCCATGGCGATTCCAACCCATCCCAGGACAAACATATTCATGAACACCTGCCAGCCTGCAATCCATCCACGCAGCAGTTCAGCACCCAATCCTGAGAAACGAATGGTCTGCCATTCTGCCTGAGTGTATGCAAGAGAACGGCGGAAAATCTTGGTCGAGGCAAATGCAGAAATTGCACACCATGCAGAAAAAAATGTATACCAGATGCCCCTGAGGCCGTGCTGATATATGACCCCACTGATCCATATCGGAGTATCTGTTGCAGAGTGTGTGGCATAGACAGAAGCTGCAGGCAGCCACCATGGTAAACCTCGACCAGCAAGAAAAAAATCTGACATAGACCTTTTCCCCAGCCTGTAGAAAAGAACCCCGCAGACAATCATGAGAACTATAAACAGGAACAGCCAGAACCAATCTAAAAACCCAAACACGACCATGCTAACCTCTTTTTCTATTTATTGATTCGATTCTATATCAATTATTGAACTTGCTACAATGTTTGCTACCCTGCTTCTCAAGGAAACAATGGCACCTTTATCAAAAGGATGAACCCTGTTTGTAAGAAATACGACAAAGCTTCTTGTATCGGGATCGATCCATATAGATGTCCCTGTATAACCAGTATGCCCATAAGAATTGGGCCCAAAAATATCGCCTCCATTAGACGCATAAGAGGAGTGAATGTCCCAACCGAGCCCGCGACCAGAAAAACTGACATCCGGATAGATAGAGGTCATCCTCTTGACAGTTAAAGGGCTTAGAATCCTCTTTTCATTAAACTGACCTTTATTCAACATCATTTGAGCAAAATTTACCAGATCATCTGCAGTAGAAAAAAGCCCTGCGTTACCCGAAATCCCACTCAATAACCTTGCCAAAGGGTCATGCACAGTTCCTATCAAAGGCGTTTCTTCAATTACCTCTGTTGGCACGCACAAATGACGGAACTTTTCAGGAGGCGTAAAAAAAGTGTGATTCATTTTTAAGGGGCTGAATATGTTTTCTTCCGAAAATTCTGCAATCGACTGGCCGGATATTTTTTCAACAATATAGGCCAGAGTAATAAATCCAAGACAGCTGTAATGAAACTCCTTCCCTGGCGGATCAGTTTTGTCAAGCACAGCAATATATCTGACCAAAGACGCCAATGCACATGGGCTGCCGTATTCCTCCTCAACCTCGGCAGCATCCGTATATGGCGGAAGCCCGGATGTATGCGTCATTAAATGCCAGATACGCACATCTTCTCCCTGCTCACCATTTTCATCAATATAAGCTTTAAATTCAGGGACATAGTCTTTTACCTTGTCATGCAGACTTATACGTCCCTCCTGTGCCAAAATCATCACTGACGTCGCTGTTGCCACCGGTTTTGTTAGAGACGCAAGATCAAATATCATAGATGCTTTCATTGGGCGATGTTCAGGTATCCACTGGCTCTCGCCAAAAGCTTCACGGAAAACAATTTTGCTTTTCCTGCCAACCAAAACAACCGCTCCTGGAAAATCCCCCCGGGCAATCGCTTCTTTTATGACAATTTTTAATCTATTCAGACTTGACGAGGACATCCCAACATCCTCAGGTTTTACTGTCTTCATAGGTTTAACTTTACAATTTACAGCAAGAAGAAACAGTATTAAAATCACAATAATTTTCTTATCAGTTTTCACTGTAACTACCTCTAATTTATTTCCTGTTTTCTACTTAACAGAATTCCAAAAAGGCTAAAAAGAGGGCTCGCGCCAAGAGAAACCATCATCCCTATGGTCCCGGCCTGAGGAGAAGACATCCCTGTAGCATACAAAAGAAGGCATGCAGATAGTCCAGTAACAGAAGAACAAATAGCTCCAAACTTGTTGACTCTCTTACTCAACAATCCCCATATAAAAGGCCCCAAAAAAACGGACCCGATAGCTCCCCAAGAAATTCCCAGAATTGCAACAATAGAAGCAGGTTTAAAATATGCTAAAATAACAGAGAGAATAACGAAAAATGCGTTCATGACTCTCATTAAAAGTGTCAATTGTTTATCAGAAACTTTTTGATTTATAAATCCTCCATAAATATCTTTTGAAACTGATGAACTGGAGATTAAAACAAGTGCAGCCAGAGTGGACATTGAAGCTGATAATATCAATAACAATATTAAAACAGACAGGGAATTCGGAATCACATTAGCAAGCAACTCCGGCATCAATGCATCAAAAACAGGTTTTCCATTACTAAATGCATTTGGAGTCGTTTCAGGAGATAAAAAATACCTCGTTAGAGATCCAGTAAAATAAGCCACGCCCACAACGAGAATCGAAAAAAGAGTGGATGCTCCCATCCCGATTTTAATTGTTCTTTTATCCTTGATCGCGTAGAATTTCTGTATTAATTGGGGCATGGCCAAAGGAGCCACACTTGTCAGAAAAACAAGGCAAAAAAGCGGCCATACTCCGGGGGGACCTACAACTGCGGTTAACCGGGGATTTATGTCAGAAAGAGCTGCAGTCATATTAGCAAGTCCATTTCCTTTGCTGATAGTACTCCATAACAGGATGACAACTCCTATACTCATAATAATGCCAAAAACCACATCAATCATTGTCATGGACTTGTACCCGCCTAATACAAGATATACTGCTGTAAAAGTTCCCATAAATGCCAATGCAATTCCATATTCCATGTTAAAATTAGACTTAAAAAGATATGACAGACCCATAAAGACAGCGGCAGAATACGGCACAAAAAATATAAAAATAGCTAAGGAGGAGAAAAATTTAAGGAATTTGCTGTCATACCTCTTTTCAAAAAACTCAGGCATTGTGGATACTTTATATTCAAGCGACATCTTTTTGATTCTTGGTCCAAGCAGCCACCAGGCACCAAGCACTCCTATGAAGGCATTTCCGACCGCAATCCATAAACCTGAATATCCAAAACCCCATCCTATCTGTCCGGCAAAACCAATAAATAACACCGCTGAAAAATAGGCTGTTCCATATGTAAATGCAGTCATCCACGGGCCTATGCTTCTGCCTCCCAAAAAGAAATCAGAAAAAGTCTTTGTTTTTCTTAACCCGATGATTCCAATAATAATAATCGTCAGGGCATAGACAGAAATAACACTAATTTTTACTAACATTTATTCTCCTCTAATAAGCCCCATTTTCTAATAGAGATTTTTAAATCCTGTATATTAACTCAAAGCGGAACCAATTATAGCAATCTGCACCCGGTCTATAGAAATTACCGGGAGAAAAAAACTCCCATAACACATGACCGGTAAGATGCTTGTTTAATTTAAACACAGATTTTGCAATTAACAAACCACCCCTAGTTTTCCCATTTCCGCCAGAGAATGCACTTAACAAGTCTGAATTTTCTGCTGCCACCAGATGATGATATGAAAGATTTAAGTCTATATCCCTTGAAACTTTAAATTTCAATGTTCCATAGATCGAAATAAAATTACTCCAGTAGGCTACTTTTCCATTATACTCTGGAATCAGAGTGTAAATATAGGACTCACTCCATTTCGGCCATCGGCTGAAAAGCGGATCCCATCCTTCCCATCTTTCCGTTTCAGGGTCATCTCCAGCAAGATAAATTGTGCCAAGTGTTGCAGTTTGAAGGAGAGGAATCAATTTGTTGGTTTTATAATCCAAATGCAGATATCCTCCAAAAGAAAGGCGGTCAAAATCTCCGTAGTTTCCAAACTGGATAGCCCCCTCACCAGTCATGGAAAACCTTTCAAGCAGTTGATAAACAAACCTGCTTCCAGCAGTATTTATACAAGAACTCATGGGCTTTGTATCCGTACTGTGAATATTTTTCCTGATCAGGTAAGAATCCAGATTTACTTCATTAAACTTCCCGGAAAAATAAATTCCAATTCCTTCTTCAGGCTGCTCGATCAATTTTTGATCTTTATTATTTATGACTGGAAGATAATTATCAGTTTCAGGTTGATATGTATAAAAAAGAATCAGCTTATTACTTTTATTGAGAAAAAGGTCCATCCTTGCCGCATTAAAATATATTGAACGAGAGCCATCCAATGGATGTCCATCCATTACCAAAAAGCCCTCTCCTAACATGATATTCTGTCTCCCAATAATAAATGACAAAGGAAGATCCCAGGGCTTATTAGATTTCACATACAAGTTATCCACAAACACTTCATGCAGGTTGAAATCCCTGCCTTCTGGTACAAAATAGTAACGAAATTCATTGGTTAACTTAACTGCCAGTTCCAAGCCAGGTTTGGGTATCCACTGAGCCATCAAGCTTGTTCGATGCCTGGTAAAACTGCTTTCTTTAGCCTGCGTTCTGTCAAGGCTTGTTGCATTATCCCAGCTTACAAAACGAAACCGTTCTGAAAAACTCAACTTTAAAGTGGAATTTTTCGTATTTTGGGATTGCACATCGGCGTAAACACTTGTACCAAATAATAAAACTGCCAATACATATATCAAAGTAGTCTTTTTCATTTGCCTTTTATTTATCATTTTATGAACTAAAGAGTAAAGATTTTAAAAAAAATTATTTCAATTCCTCTTCCAGTAGTATACGATCTGGCAGCCTATCTTACACTTTTTTAGAAGCAGCTGACCTTATCCAATTGAACTAATTATTCTCTTGTGATAAAAGTTATAAATGAGATTGTCTTATGAAAATTAAACTAGGCAATGATAAAAAAGGAGGGAATAATGCGTGTTAAATCTTTTTTTATAATACTTTTACTGTGTATAAGTCTAGGAGTTTTTGCAGAGACTCCTTCTGAAACTCACCCGTTTTCGATTCACGACATGCTTGCCATGGAAAGAATATCCGATCCGCAGGTGTCTCCTGATGGAGCATGGATCGTTTTCACCCTGCGGACGACAGACCTTGAAGCCAATAGAGGTAGGACTGACCTTTGGCTTGTAAGCACGGATGGAAAAAATCTTCGACGTTTGACAACACACAAAGCAGGAGATTTCAATCCCCGCTGGTCTGCATGCGGAAAGTCAGTATGGTTCTTATCCACACGCTCGGGATCGTGCCAGGTATGGCGCATACGCATGAAAGGCGGAGAGGCTGAACAGTTCACCAAAGAACCGCTGGATGTGGGAAATATTATTGTCTCCCCCGATGGAAAATACATCGCGTTTACAATGGAAACTTTCCCTGATTGTGACACTCCTGAATGCACAAAAAAGAAATTAGATAAGATCGCGGAAAAAAAGAGCACTGGCCGTATCTATGAAAACATATATATCCGCCACTGGGATACTTGGTGCGACGGCCGACGATCCCATCTTTTCACAATCCCTACAGCAGGAGGCAAAACCATAGATGTGATGCCTGGGATGGATGCAGACACTCCCTCTAAACCATTCGGGGGGCCAGAAGAAATAACATTTACACCCGATGGAAAGGGATTAGTTTTTTCAGCCCGAAACGCTGGAAGGGAAGAAGCCTGGTCCACGGATTTTGACCTCTATCATGTTCCTTCTGATGGTTCTGAAGCACCAAGATGCCTCACAGAAAAAAATAGATCCTGGGATACATGTCCTGTTTTTTCGCCTGACGGAAAAACTCTGGCCTATCTTGCCATGAACCGCCCAAGATATGAAGCCGACCGCTTCCGTGTCATACTGAATTCCTGGCCCGAAGGAAAAAAACTAATCCTTACTGAAAATTGGGCACTTTCTCCTTCCTCAATCTTATGGTCTGCAGATAGTAAAACTATTTATGCAACAGCTCCAAACACAGGCCAGAATTCTTTATTCGCTATCGACACAAAAAGCGGAAAAATAAGCACTATAATCAAAGAAGGACATGTGAGCTCTCCAGCCATTGCTGGAGAGAGAATCATCTATGGACTCAACAACCTTTGTTCACCTGTTGAGCTTTATTCAGCAATGCTTAATGGAAGCGATGCGCACCCAATCACCAAGATCAACTCAGAAAGAGTCAGTGCTGTCCGCATGGGAGAATACGAGCAATTTAAATTTAAAGGATGGAACAAGGAAGAAGTCTACTGCTATATAGTAAAACCTGTCGATTTTGACCCATCAAAAAAATACCCTGTAGCTTTTCTAATTCATGGTGGCCCTCAGGGTTCTTTTGGAAACAATTTTCACTACCGCTGGAATCCCCAGGCTTATACAGGAGCAGGCTATGCAGCAGTAATGGTGGATTTCCACGGCTCAGTGGGCTACGGTCAGAATTTTACTGATTCTATAAGAGGAGACTGGGGAGGGAAACCTCTTGAAGACCTGAAGAAAGGCCTTGCTGCTGCTCTTGTCCGGTATCCATGGATGGACGGAGAGCGGATTGCCGCGCTTGGCGCATCTTTCGGTGGATATATGATCAACTGGATTGCAGGAAACTGGCCCGACCGTTTTCGCTGCCTCATAAACCATGACGGAAATCTTGACGAGCGGATGGCCTATTATGATACAGAAGAACTCTGGTTCCCGGAATGGGACCACATTGGAACACCCTGGACCAATCCAAAAGGTTATGAGAAGCATAATCCTGTAAATTTTGTGAAAAACTGGAAAACACCCATGCTTGTCATTCACAGCGCACAGGATTTCAGGGTTGTAGAAACTCAGGGAATGGGGACATTTAATGCACTCCAGCGTCTGGGAATTCCCAGTAAATTACTGTACTTTCCGGATGAAAACCACTGGGTACTTAAACCTCACAACAGCATTCTGTGGCATGAAACAGTCATCAGTTGGATGGACAAGTGGTGTAAGCTCCAATAACCATCAAAACATGACAACCTATTTATCTTTATTTCCCTTCATGTGTTTTTCAAACCATGCCATAAGATAAAGCTGCTGCAGCAGCCTGTGTGAAGGTCTCCTCCAACCGTGATATTCATTCGGCATCCGCACAAGAAGTGTGTCTTTTTTAAGAGTTTTCAATGCACGGTAGAATTCTTCGCTCTGGCCAATAGGGCATCTTAAATCTTCTTCACCGGTCATGACCATGGTGGGCGTAGTGACATTGGCAACATAGTGAAGCGGGGAACGCAGAGCATATTCCACAGGATCTTCCCACGGATATTTTCTAAAACGTAAGTACCAGCTCGAACCATCCGTAGTTCCGACAAATGAATGCCAGTTTATGACTGGCCTCATTGAAACAGCGGCTGCAAAACGGTTTGTATGTCCGACAATCCATGCCGTTAAAACCCCTCCCCCGCTGCCTCCAGCTACAAACAGGTTATCTTCGTCGATAAAACCCTTAGCAATTGCCGCATCAACACCTGCCATCAAATCGTCATAATCTTTCCCTGGATAAAGATAATTAATACCATTGACAAAATCCTGACCGTAGCCCGTACTTCCCCTCGGGTTCATGTACAAAACCGCATAGCCGTTTTCAGCAAAATTTTGCCATGCCCAGTTAAACCTGACTGTATACATCGATACCGGCCCACCGTGTATATAAAGAAGCATTGGGTATTTCCTGTTCGCTTTAATTTCGGCTGGTTTTATCAACCATCCCTGCAGGTCAAGGCCGTCAGGAGACTTGAACCACAATTCCTCAACCTCTCCAAGCTTCAGACCCGCAAGTACATCTTCATTAACATCCACAAGTTCCTTGAAGTTATCCGGATTTTTCAGATTGAATGTCACAAGGAAAGCCGGCCTGTAAAATGTCGAACATGTGGTTGCTACCTGGCCTCCCTTTGCTATTGACAACCCGGACAGGTAATGCACACCTTTAGTAACCTTTTTAATCTTTCCATTTAAAGAAACAAGACAAAGGTTCGAAACTCCTTTTTCCCCAATAAGATAATAGAATCCAGAGCTGTCCTGAGCCCATGTTATGTTCGATGGGGAATTAGGAAAGTCATCAGCCAGCAGCCGCTTTTTCTTGCCATTTACATCCATCAGATAAAGATTCAAGATATTGCTGTAATTGTTATTTTCATCGTAACCTGTATAAGCAATCCACTTACCATCCGGAGAAAGACGTGCCCCGCGGTCAGGACCTTTCCTGTCCGTCAGTGTCTTTATCTCAAGAGTATCTAAATCGACCGAATAGATTTCAGAATCACCGCGCAGATATTCGGCTTCGGGTTTACGTATGGCGCTGAAATATATCAGCCTGCCGTCCATAGACCACTGAGGATCACTATGAGAATAATCTCCCGAAGTTATCTGATTGGGAGTACCTCCGAGTTCAGCATCAATGACAAAAATATGAGTATCTCCTTTCGGGATAGGCCCCCTGCCATCTCTTCGCCAGGACAGCCTATCTATAAGCACAGCAGGTTTTGCCCATTTGGCTCCTTTCGGTTTTTTTACAAGTTTTACAGGCAGAATAGGTTTCTCGTCAGCTATAAAAGATGTAAATGCCAGTTTTTTTCCATCTGGAGACCATTTCAGCCCTCCCGGCGTACGTTCAAGGTGAGTCAACTGGGCAACTTCTCGCGTATCAAGCCAAAGCACATGAATTTGAGTTGTCTCATCTCTGTCAGAAAGAAAAGCTATCTTCTTACCATCAGGAGACCAAACAGGAGAAAAATCTCTCCAGTTTCCGTGAGTTAATTCCCGGACCCTGGTCCCTTCAATATCCACAATCCAAAGGTTGCTCCTTGAACGGTCATTCATTTTATCGACCCATCCCCGCGAGAAAAGAATGTTTTTCCCATCCGGAGATATATTAGGGCTGCTAACGGATTCCATTTCCATATAAGTCTCTTTACTAAGCAGCTTATAGTTCTTCTCCATGCTGACTGCATTACCCAATCCAAAAATAAATAAAATTAAAGTGAAAAATGCGAACAATTCAATTGTTTTTTTCATAAAAACCTCCTCTTAGATAATTATTATGTTTTCATATTTTGAGGCAGGGATTTTGACTTAATGACTGTCCTTTCTACCAGGCTATTCCGTAGTCTTCCCCGTAATTACTGGATCCTCCCCAGAAAGTCTTATGTTTCCAGTCAAAAAATATAGCGTTAATAGGACCTGATGTATATTTTCTATATCCTATTTTATACCCCATCACTTCAAGATTCTCTCCTATTTTCTTGTTAACTTTTTCATTAAGCTGGAGCCTTCCAGGAGTTGCGACATGCTTTCCAAAGGAACTCTGCATCTGATAACTCACGATATTCGGTGCTTCACATGCTTCCTGTACATTCATGCCAAACTCAACAACATCCAGGAAAAACTGCAGCATGTTCTGGTCTTGAGTATCTCCGCCCTGAACCGCAAAGGAAAGAAAAGGTTTTTCATCCTTTATCGCAAGGCTCGGTGTCAGAGTTGCACGAGGTCTCTTGCCAGGAACGACCACATTAAATGGATTCTTTGCCTCATCAAGAACAAAGCTCTGCATACGCTGACTCAATCCTATACCTGTGTTACCTGCAATACAGGCTGGAATCCAGCCACCGGAAGGAGTCGCAGAAACAACCCATCCCTCTTCATCGGCAGTCTGGATTGAGGTTGTGCCCGCAAGGAAACTTTCCTCATAAGCTTCCATTTCTTCTGCGCCCCATTTCTCTGGTTCTTCAGAACCCACATTTGACCACTTCTCCAGCAAATGGAGAAATGGATTTTTCTTTCCTTCAAACGGGTAAGGGTTACCGGGTTTAATATCTGGGTCATTCACATTCCAGTTCAATTTTTTAAGTCTTTTCTTTGCATACTCTTTGGACAGTAATCCCTTGATGGGTTCCTCGGGTGGAAAATAAGGATCACCGTAGTAAAAATCACGGTCAGCATATGCCAGATTCATCACTTGATAGAGCGTGTGGATATAATTCACACTGTTATATCCCATTGACTTCAGGTCAATACTTTCCAGTAAGTTTAACATCTGAAGAAGAACAGGCCCCTGAACCCAGGTTGTAAGCTTATAGACCTCGATTCCTTTATATGTTGTCATTACCGGCTCTTCGATATAAACCTTCCAATTCGCCATGTCTTCCATTGTAATAAGGCCGCCCTGTTCCTGACAGCCACGTACAAATTCCCTGGCTACATCCCCCTTATAAAAGCGGTCGTATGCAGTATATATTGCCTCCTTGCGGCTCTTCCCTTCAGAAAGCGCATTCTGTTCGGTCTCTACTAATTTATTCAATGTATCCATCAGTTCTGGCTGCCTGAAGATTTCTCCCGGATACGGAGCCTCATGCTCTTCACCAAGATGAGGGAGCAGAACTTTTTTGGAATATGGCCACTCTTTTATCCTCTTTTTCTGTTTTTCAATACTATTTGTAAGAGATTCTTCTATTGGATACCCTTCCGCCATCTGAATCGAGGGCTCAAGTACCTCTTTCAGGCTCATTGTTCCATATTCGGCCAGCATGGTTATCAATCCTCCAGGAGTGCCAGGAGTCACGGCTGCCAACGGTCCGTACTCGGGCGGATATTCTAACCCTTTTTTCTTGAAAAACTCCGGAGTTGCTCCTGTTGGGGCCACCCCAAGTGCATTGATACCATATACTTTCTTTGTATGCGGATTATAGATCAGAACCTGGGTCTCCCCTCCCCAGCTTAAGACATCATACATGGTGCAGACAGCTCCAAGCATAGCACATGCTGCATCCACGGCATTTCCCCCGCGCTCAAATATCTTGGCTCCTACAGTTGCACCCAGAGGCTTTCCTGTGATTGCAACCCAGTGTCTCCCATGAAGGACCGGTTTCTCTGTTCTGTCAGCACTCATACTGCTCACCACAAAAAGAAAAACCAGCAGAAAGAAAACTGCATTCCACTTCTTTAATTTTGCCTTTTTGCCTGAAAATATCATTTATCCTCCTCATTTGTGAGTAAAGTTTAACTTTAATATTAACTTAAATCAAGACTGCTTTTTTGTCTTTCTCTCTTGCCATTTTCAACGGCTTAAATAATAATTGTCCTGGAGAAAAAATGCAGCCTGATATTAAAAATATTTGTATGTTGAGTACACACGGATATTTTGATCCAGTCCCAAAACTGGGAAGAACCGATACAGGAGGACAGATTGTTTACGTCCTTCAACTTGCAAAGACCCTCTCAAAACTAAATTTCAAAGTCGATATATACACAAGATGGTTTGACCCTCAAATAAAACAGATCGAACATGTTCCTTATTATCCTGACGTAAGAATCATTCGGATACAGGCAGGGCCATGGAAATTCATTCAGAAAGAAAAAATATACAGCGTTCTTCCGGAGCTAGCAGAAAACATGATCAAATTTATTAAAACAGAGAATCTGTGTTACGACCTCTTCCACGGGCATTATGTTGATGCCGGCATTGTTGCCATAGATGCTGCAAACGCTTTTAATAAACTTGTCTTTTTTACTGCACATTCACTAGGGGCATGGAAAAGAGAGCAAATGGGTGGAAACTCCAAAAAAATGGAGAAAAAATATAATTTCACTCACAGGATCAACGAAGAACTTCGAATCTTCAAATCAGTCACAGCCCAAACCGTAACCAGCTCTGTGCAATATGAGAAGCTAAAAGAGCTTTACGGATTTACAGCCGATAATATCGCAGTCATTCCTCCTGGCACTGACATTCACCATTTCTGCCTTCTTAGACCGGATGAAAACAGGATAAAAACAAAACTGCCTGACAGTTACATTTTCTGCCTGAGCCGCATCGATGCAAACAAAGGGCACGACCTATTGCTTAATGCTTTCGATATCGTGTCGAAAAGAATTCCTGATGTCGATCTTGTCATCGGCGGTGGTTCCCCGGCGCCACAGCCTCTGGAAAAGGAAAACATAGCTAACATGTTCAGAATCATAAACGAAAAAGGGCTTAATAAAAGAGTCCATATAATAGGCTATGTCCCAGATGACCTCATGGCTCCCTATTACAGGCAGGCAAGATTATTTGTCCTTCCTTCACTTTTTGAGCCTTTCGGGATGACAGCTACTGAAGCAATGGCATGCGGCATTCCTGTTGTCGCTTCCAGGTTCGGAGGAATCAGTAATGTGATCACGTCAGGAAAAAACGGGATTCTAATCGACCCTTCGAATCCGGAAGAATTTTCCGGATCAATGATCGAGCTCCTTAAAAATCAGGAAATTGCCAGAAGAATCGGCCAGCAAGCAGCGGAAACCATCAGAAAACACTACAGCTGGGAAGCTGTAGCAGAAAAATTCCTTAAATTTTATATAAAATACATGACTATCTAACGTGGACTGATGAACATTGCTTTAGTTTCTTTACAATTCGAAGAGACAGCTACAGGCGGCGGAGGTGTGCATGTCAAGAGTATATGCGAGCAATTCTTAAAACATGGACACAGTGTCACTCTGCTGTCCATTCACAGCGAAAAAACACTTGACAGTGCTGACCTCCTTAATGAATGGTATGTTCAGTATAGTATCCAGGACAGAGGGAGACTATCCATCATCCGCTTCCTCATAGACAAAGGCATCTCCCATCCTTATGAGGGTGATAAAGATATAGAATTAGACAGAATCCAGTGGTTTGCTGATGTTGTTATCAGATGGCTGAAGACCAGGCAGGATGAATTTGATGTGGTTAATCTTCACGGACACCATATAATCCCGGACCTCATCGCCAAGAAACTTCAGGGAAGCCGCCCAAAAATCGTCTCGACTGTTCATGCGCTGGAAAGTACTTATATCTCAAAAAAAGGCGAGTCCTTGGCTCGGTTTAAAGCTTCAGATAAGCTCCTAATATTATTAAGGAAATGGGAATCCATGTGCAGATTTTCAGATTTCATCATTCTCAACAGCCCCGTTGCCTGTAATGACTTCAAGGAAATCCTCGACACACAGAATGTTGATTTCAATAAATTCGAAAGCAAAATCAAACTCATATCAAGCGGATGCAATGAAAATTTTCTCATGAGCGACAGGAAAATCAGCCGAAAATTATCCCGCATCCCTGACAAAATAAATCTTATTACTTTTTCCAGAATCGATCCTAGCAAAGGAATAGAGTACTCAATTAGCGGAGCTAAATCAGCTGCCAGGAAGTGTCCTCATAAGCTGTGTTTGACCATTGCAGGAATTGCAGAGTCAAATGCTTATCTCTCCAAGATTAGATCAGAAATGGAAAACCATCCGGAGAATTTGACTATAAAACTCAAGCAGTTTAATGCAATAAGCCCTCCTTCAGAAAAAAAAGAAATTCTTGACGATAAGCATATCTATATATTTCCAACCCTCAAAGAACCTTTTGGGATGTCTTTAATAGAAGCTTCTGCAAGAGGAAACATGCTTGTTTCAACAGATAACACAGGACCAAGATACATGATTGAAAGCGATCAGACTGCAGACTTTGACTGGGGAGTTGTTACCCAATACGGAATACTTGCAAAAATTACAGAAGACCATAAGAAGACTCTTCCGGAAAATATCGGCAGTGCAATAGTCTGGGCTATTGAGAATTGGAAGCACTGCTCCCAAAAGACACTCGCATTCAATAAGAAGATAAGGCAGAAGTGGATATGGGAAGAAATAGCCAGGCAGTACCTGGAATTATTCAGAGGAGTTTGATTTTTACCAGGAGGATGATTTCGTTCCGGATTATGGCCTGTTTTTTGAATCATTATCTCTATTACAGTCAGCACGCTATCCAGTGCTCTTATCCGCACTGGGGGCCTTTATTCAACTCTTTCAGCAGCAATTTGGCTTTCTCTTTCTTTTGGCCGCCCAAAAACAAGTATTTCTCCAGATGAAAAACGGCTTTCTCTCTGGTCCCCATTTTCTGATAGACCTTAGCTAGCAAAAGATGCGGTTCGGCAGCGTTATTCTTTATCATTATGGCAGTTTCAAGCTCAGTGACAGCTTGATTAAATTGCCCTTGGTTGAAGTATAGCCTTCCCAATGCACAATGCACTAGAAAGAAGACCGGCATTTTCCTGACAGTAACGGAATATTCAAGTTTTTTTTGCGAATTCTCTGCGGTTTTCACTTGGTTTTGAATTATTTTTTCTGATTCTAAGACTTTTTTCCATTCCTTTTCAGCAGAGCTGAAATCTTTCAGATTATAATATGTGATCCCTATATTGTAGAGTGCATGTAAGTTCTCTTTATCTATTTCAAGAATCTTTTTGTATTCCTGAAGGGACTTGTCATAGTCCATTTTGAGGGAGTAGAGATTTCCCATAAGATCCAAGCTACTTATGATGTCATCTTTATTGACTGGCTGGTAGTCTTTATACCATAAAGCTCGGACACAATATATTTCAGCCCTTTCCAGTTTCTCCATTTTGCTCTGGTCAAGCTGGTATTCATCGAAATAAAGCAAGGCCAAGTTGTGATTGATGACAAATGATTGCTCATTGATTAACATGGCCTCTTCCAGGGCAATATAGGCTTCCTCAATTTCTCTTTTTTTTAGGACTTCAAGGAATTTTTTGAGCTTATTCTCTAACAAACCAGTATCATGTCCTTTCAGTTGGTAATGAATTTGGGAAGATCGAAGTTCTGATCCCTCAAAGCCTGCCTCAGAAGCAGCTTGAAACTTGACTCGAGCCATTTTATGATCGCTGATTTTTTGATAGGCAAGCCCTTGCATGAAATAGAAGACTGCTTCGTTTTTGTCATCAAAGGCGTCAATGTACAAAACAGTTTGGCTTTTTGCATCAGTTTCTTTGGGCGTTTTATGCAGGTATACTCCCTTTTCCCTTCGCAGTTTTTCCAGTGTATCTTGGATAATTCGATCTCCATTTTCATTCATCACTGTAAGGCTCTGAGCTTCATCATACCATCTTTCATCAAAATAGATATTTTTTTCGGTGTGGTTGAGCTCCTGTGAGGCTAGTTCAACTTCTCCTGTAAATAAGTAAGCTGCAGCTAAATACAGCCTGGGATTGAAATTTTCGGGATGAGCATGAATAGCTTTTATGAGACATGTGATGGCATCACTGTATTTTTCTTTTTGCAGATAGGCATACCCCAAATCGTCCCACACCTTGGCAATGTCTTTTTTATCAGCGTAGTTTATTCCTCTTAAATAATTGAAAATGGCTTTGTCATAGTCTTTTTGAAGCAGTGCCTGGTCTCCTATTTCGAAATAAAGGTGATGTTTTCCCAAAAGTGCAGGAGTCGAAGCGGCAGACAAGAAAATGAAGGTCAAAATCATAAAAAATTTGAGAAATGAATATGTCTTGTTGATAACTACACCCAATGTATATTCTAAACTATTTCTAAAAAGGCTTCAATATCAACCGTGTCAGTCCTGATTTGAAACCGAAGACAGACGATGTCAGGAAAAGGATATTTGATGAAATTAGAGCTAAGTCAAGACAAGCGGAAAACGAAATTTCTATCAATCTATTTTGTCCAATTTTCCCGCTCGCACGAGAGTTTCACTGGATAAGTGGTGAAATAATCAAATTCAGAAAGTCCAATCTTAATAAAAGTCTTTTCGTTCATTATGCTGAAAATAACATCATAAGTGAACAGGTATCAAAAACGTCTTTTCAGCCGCGAAGTAACTTAATTGTCTGTTGAGCAGATTTTCCGAGAAACAAGGTGTCCATACCCACTGCAATCAGAGTGTAACCCAGGTCAATATAAGGCCTTACAGCATCAGCATCCACACCAAATATCCCCACAGGCAATCCAACATTCAAACAGGCCTTCTTCACGATTTCAACATTTTGCTGAACTTCTACATCAGATACATTTCCAAGCTTGCCCATGCTCCCTGATAGATCATAAGGGCCTATAACAATTGCCGCGACTCCTGGCACACTCACGATTGATTCGATATTATCTACTGCATCGATATGCTCAATTTGAGGAATCACAATCATTTTGTTGTTAGCATTATCAACATAGTCTTGGAACTTCATTCCATATCCATGAGCACGGGAAATTCCAACGCTCCGTGCTCCCTCGGGAGGATACTTACTAAATTGAAGAATTTTATGTACTTCTTCGGCTGAATTCACATGTGGAACAATGATTCCAGCAGGGTCAATATCGAGCACTTTTTTTATCCATACTTCATCATTTGAAGGAACGCGGACAATACATGGACATTTATCGCCTACTGCTTGAAGAACTCTCTGAACATCTTTTATTTCCAGTGAACTATGTTCCATATCAACCCAAAGCCAGTCGAATCCTGCTTCTGACAAAATTTCAGCAATCTCCGGGGAAGGCAGCGTAAATAAAGTTCCAATAAGTAGATCTCTTTGCTCGAGTCTCTGTCGGAAAGTATTCATCATTGTTTACTCCTTACATTCCTAAATGCTGGCATAATTTATGAATAATTCAGGTTATATAACACAAATGTACAAAAACCAAGTATTATTTCTAAAGGTAAAAATGAAGCAAATACAAAAGGGTACCTGGTACCCTATTATTTAGCAACAACACCTCGGTAAAAAGGTACCTGGTACTGGTACCGCTCAAAAGGCAGAAGTGGACATGGGAAGGAACAACCAGGCTGCATCTGGAATTATTCAGGATTTAATTCAAAATAGAAAAAATAAGTTTGGCGATCTCTGTATTGTCCAGATATTTTCCCCTGATCGGATCGTACTCATCGGCATATAGATCGAATTTCCCGCTGCAAACTCCCCTGGCATAAAGAGGAACCAAGGAATTCGTGTGCCCGCTGCAGTGCCATTCCATGCCGGGCAAATTCCCTTTCCCATTGTTTACAAGCAGCTTCCAGACATCTCCGGTCTTTATCTCTTCACCAGGCTCAAAAACGCCAGATCCAGGCCCGTAAATATATCCTGTTTCATGATCAGCAGTTACAATCACAAGCGTTTCTTCCCATGTGCTGTGTTTCTCTACCCAATTGACCACTGCTTCAATTGTCATATTGAAGTCTATTTGCTCTTCGATTATTCTTCCTGCCTCCATGTCATGACCAGCCCAGTCAACAGCCCCGCCTTCAATCATCAGGAAAAACCCGTCTTTGTCTTCATCTAAAATATTTAATGCTGCTGCAGTCATTTCTTCAAGAGTTGGCATTGATTCGATTAAAGATACTGCATAAGGCGCTGCATTCATATCCCCTCCTCTTTCCTCCTGTAGTGTATGATAGACATACGGTATCCCAATTACTCTCTTAGGAGTCGGGCCTGACACTAATGATTGAAACTCAGCACGGCTTTGAATAAGTACCCATGGATCCAAAATGCCATCCCCGTCAGCATCACCTCCAGCATTTCCATTGAGAAGCGCATTCCAGGTATCCTCGCCTCCAACATATTTAAAAACAGGCTTTTCAACAGGATGTCCCTTTTTATCATAATAAGGATGCCCACAGCCCATGATCACATCCACGGGACTTTCAAAGATCATTTCCCTGGCGATTTCAATAAAATTGCTGCGTTCCTCATTATGTGCCACAAAACAAGCAGGCGTAGCATGAGCAAACATTACGGTTGTCACAACACCACTTGCCTTCCCCAATTTCTCTGCTCTCTCCAGAATGGTTTCCAATCTGGTCTTGTTAACATCCACGTTTATTGCGCCATTGTAGGTTTTTACTCCTGTCGCCATAGCCGTTGCCGAAGCCGCAGAATCCGTTGGCGCTTTTTTTACAAAATCAAACGACCTCCAAGCTTCATCGGGATCATATTTATTTCCGTCTGCAGAGTAAGTACTCACGGCATATTTGACCGAAAAGTTTTCATAAACCTGTTCACCTGTCTTTCCATACTGATACAGGCTAGCAGCATCAAAACAGTTATATCCACAACCATCAGAAATACACAGGATAATATTTTTTGGGAGGGCCGGCTTTTTGCTGCATGAAAAAATCCCGCAAAGAGATAATACAATTAAAGTTATAAAAATGATTCCATTTAATTTTTTCATTTTCTTTTTGAAAAATACTCCTTACTTCATGTTTGTCCTGACGGTATCATCTGCTTTAACAACTTAAAAGAAGTAATCTATATATCATACGTAAAAAATACTTGTCAATTGTCAATCACAAAAAAAGGTACCAGGTACCTTTTTTCTATTTGAAAGCATTCCACTGTCAGTGGCAGGACTCAAACAATCATTTTATCTTGCATATATCTTTAAAGAAGTATTATTATTTCCTTTTCCACATTAGAATTAATACAAAAATTGGAGGATAAGATGAAAAAATCCATAGTTACATTCTTCTTAATTCTTTGTGCTGTTACCTTTATTACGGCAGAAGAAAAGGGAAAACGTCCGATGACCGCAGATGACGCACTCAATATGGTGCGCGTCAGCCAAGCATTGATATCGCCCGACGGCAAATTGGTATTCTTTTCTAAATCCGAACTGGACTGGGATAAAAACAAGATAAAAACAAAATATTACATGATTTCATCAGAAGGCGGCAAATCTTTTCAATACATTGGCGAAGCTGGTGGCAATTCATTTCAATTCTCTTCTGATGGAAAATATCTCTCCTTCAAACGCACAGTCGAAAAAAAGAGCCAGATTTTCCTCATGCCCACAACAGGCGGTGAAGCTGTTCAAATTACAGAGCACAAAAACAGTGTTGAATCGTATAAATGGGCACAAGACTCCTCAAAGATCTTTTTTACAGCTGGCGAACCGCGCAGCAAAAAAGAAGAAAAAGAATACAAAGCAGGTTACGATGTGATATTTGTCGATGAAGGACCAAACGGTCAAACAGAAGGCCGCTGGAGAAACCTTTGGATGTTTGATGTAAGCACAAAAAAAGAGTCCAAAATCACAGATGAAAATTTTCTTCTCGGAAATTTCGACATTTCTCCAGATGGAAAGCAAATAATCTTTACTGCTCAATATTCCAACCGACGCAATGACTGGTATAGAATTGAAATTTACATTCTGAATCTCCAGGATAAGAAGAAAATACGTCTAACAAATAACAATGTCCCTGAGGGGTCTTTAACCTGGGCCCCGGACGGCAAAAGTTTTGCATATACGTCCGTGGATGATAAAAAATGGTTAAACAGAAACACAAAAATCTATATAATGAATCCAGACACAAAAGAATACCGCCTGCTTTCAGGAAAATACGAAGGCAGCATCCTCGGTATCACTTGGACACCAGACTCAAGTTCAATCCTCTTCACCGGACAGCAAGGAACGAATTCCAATCTTTTTAAAATCGATGTTTCCTCAGGCAATTATCAGAAACTTATAAATGTGACTGGCATACTCAGAGCAAATTCATTCTCTAAAAACAAAAAGAAAATGGTTTATTCTTTTACAGATTTTGATTCGCCTGCTGACCTTTATGTTTCCTTAGTAGATGATTTCAAGCCGATCCGGCTGACAAATGCAAATCCTTGGATTGAAAAAGAGATTCTTCTCGCCAAGATGAAAATAATAAAGTGGAAGAGCAAAAATGGCTTTGAAATCGAGGGGCTGCTTCACCTCCCTCCTGGATACAAAGAGGGGTCGAGTGTTCCTCTTATCCTGAACATTCATGGTGGGCCGGCAGGATGTTTCACTAACAGCTTCCGCGCGACTTACCATGTTTATGCAGGACTTGGCTATGCCTCACTCTCACCAAATGTCCGGGGCAGCAGCGGCTATACCGATAAACTCCGCGAAGGCAACACAGTCCAAGCTGGCGACGGCATAGGCCTTGGCGATTATTGGGACCTTATGAACGGTGTGGATTATGTCATAAAAAAAGGATATGTTGATGGAGACCGTATGGGACTTCGAGGCTGGAGTTACGGCGGTATCCTCGGCGGCTGGACAATCACCCAGACTGACCGCTTCAAAGCAGCTTCCATCGGTGCAGGTGTCTATGACTGGTCATCAGAATATGGACCCGGCTTCAACCATGATGTCCACCTCTGGCACATAGGAGGAACGCCCTGGGATAATCCAAAGGCATACAGAAATCAGTCAGCATATACACACGTTAAAAACGTTACAACTCCCACTATTCTCATACACGGCATGAAGGACACAACAGACACGGAACCACAGAGCATGATGTTTTTTACCGCACTCAAGGACATCGGCAAAGCGCCTGTCCGCTATCTCCGTGTCCCGCGCGAACCCCACGGTTTCCGCGAACCACGTCATCAGCGTAAAAGGGACATTGAAGAGATCAAGTGGATGCAGAAATATATCATGGGAATCGACTGGAAGCCCTGGGAACGCAAAGAAGAAAAAAAAGAGGAGATTGAAGAAGAAACAAAATAAATAAAAAAGGTACCAGGTACCTTTTTATTTTTTTTATTTTATTTTACTAACATTCAGCCTGTAACTCTTTTCCTTTCTTTCAAATTCCAATATCGCGTCCAGTGCTTCTTTATCCCAGTCTCCAGCAGCCATGACTTTGGCCAGTGTATAAATATCAAGCTCAGCAACTTCATCGAATTTCTCGATTTTCTTCAGTGCCTCTATAAGTTTCGCCCTATCTTCCGTATTCTTTGGCGGAAACTTGATGGATTCATACTCATTGACAGAAATCTTATTCTCCGAACCAAAAACAACTGATACGTCCTTTTTTTCACAAAATGCTATCAATGCTTTCCTTAGTTTTTCAAGTTTTTCTCCGGCTTCTTTCTTATGCGTATCCAGCTCTCCCTTTATTTTCACGTATTCATTGACAAGTTTAACTCCAGGGTCATTGAGAAACTCATTTTCAGGCTTAGCTTCAAGTTCCTGACCGTGCTTCCACATCGGGCAGAGCCCGCGGTACAGACACCAATTACATAACCTTGTAACTTTAGCCGGAAATTCTTTGGTTTCCTCAATCTCGTGTATCTTTGCCAGAACATCCTGCCTTAAATCTTCAAGCTGCTCTTCTGTCCTGAAAGAATCCATTTCCTTGTTAAACGCCACAAAATGCCATACAAGCCGGACTTTCTTAAAATCCTTAAATTCATTCCTCACCCACAGAGAATACATGGCAAGCTGCCGGTCCGTATCCAGGTCTTCCTGTTTGGGAAGCATTGTATTAGTCTTGTAATCATGCACTTCATACAGACCGCTTTCCATATCCATAAGCCTGTCAATCCTGATATAAAACTTATATTTTCCTTCATCATCCAGCGGTAATAAATCAGTCGTTTCCAAACCAATAACCTTCCCCTCTTTGAAAGGTTTGTATTTCTTATAATAATCCTTAATATACCTCTCCCCCATTTTGCGGTAATTCTCTTTAGAGTACTCCTTCTTTACAATAATTATTGTATCTTTCCAGTTTTTTCCCCACTCTCTCTTAAAGAAAGCCACCAGCTCTTTCAGTGACATTAATTTTTCAAACTGCAAATTCCTGTAGAGCTTTTCCAGGGCCTCGTGCACCCTTGACCCTAGATAAGTTTCAATGGTATCCTCTGCCTCAACTTTGATATTATCTATATAGGCATACTTATATTTTAAGGGACAGATTTCAAAAGATGATAACCTCGAATGGCTGAATGATGTCATTTTAACCTCTCCTTTTAACTGTTATTCTACTAAATATTTACTTTTATTTTAAAAATTCTTTATCTATCCTTGACTTTGGACTCTATTAACACTTATCATGCTATTTAAATTTTCATTAACATCAACCGCAGCACTATGAAAACAACGGCTAAAACAAAATGGATTTATCAATAGATCTTTTCAGCTGCATAATGGTCTTTGGCATTTCAACACTGGGTGCAACCCTTCAGGGCTCAATCGGATTCGGCCTCGGCCTAATCGGAGTCCCTCTCCTCGTCATGATTAACCCTGTTTTCGTTCCAGGACCTATACTTTTAGCTGCATTAGGTCTGACAACCTTAATATCCCGCAGAGAACACCGCTCAATCAAAATAAAGGAGATAAAATGGGCAATAGTAGGTAGGCTCGCAGGAACAGGCATTGGAGCTGTAATACTTACCATCATTGCTAAAAACAGCCTTTCCATGCTTTTCGGAACAATGGTCCTGATTGCAGTCGCTATCAGTATTTCAGGTATTAAACTCAAGCTTACTCCAGAAAATCTCCTTGTATCCGGAACATTCTCAGGCATCATGTCAATAACTGCTGCTATCGGAGGAGCACCGATGGCCCTGGCTTATCAACACCAGAAAGGACCGAAGCTGAGGGGATCACTGTCAAGTATCTTCATTTTCGGCACTATTATTTCCATCTCGACCTTGGTATTTATCCGTCGCTTCGGCCTTATCGAGATCAAAGCTGCCCTAATACTGGTTCCCGGAGTACTGCTAGGATATTTTATTTCATGCCATACAGCAAAATTACTTGACAGAGGGTTTATCAGGCCTGCCCTTCTTACAGCATCAGCTATATCTGGAATTATCGTGATTATCCGAAGCCTGACCTGAAAAAAGGCGGCTGTTCCCAATTTCCGGATTGCTTTCCTTATAAAAAAACATTTTTATCCTTTTTTACATTTTCTGCTAGATTACAACCACACAAAAATTGTACAATAGTTCACAACATAATGAAAACATCCTTTTTTACAAATCATCTGCTATATCGAAGGAGGAAAATATAATGGGAACTAAAGGCATGAAAAGAAGGGATTTTATAGGGAAAGCCACTTTCGGCCTGTTATCGACAGGCCTTTCCATTCCTCTTCTAAGGGGAGGGATTACTAACCAGGACCAACCGTATAAAATAATTTACAGGACTCTTGGCAGAACAAATCTGCGTATTCCTATTGTAAGCTTCGGTGTAATGAATTCAGACAGCCCCGACTTAATCAATAGAGCCATTGAGCTGGGGATCAAATACCTCGATACAGCCAACGGTTATTTAAGGGGGAACAGCGAGAGAGTAATCGGAGAAGTCCTTGAAAATACAGGGAAGAGAGATAAAGTCTATGTCGCAACAAAAATGCGTCTTGCCCGGGACAGCAAGAAAGGCATTTTCACGGCAGGAGGAAGCACACATGAGCCCGCAGCAACCGAAGAAAATCTATTCAATCAATTCGAGATAAGCCTCAAGCGGCTGCGCACAGACTATGTCGACATACTGTATCTGCACAGCTGCCTAACACCTCAGATGGTAAATTTTGGGCCGCTGATGAATGCACTTGTAAAAGCCAAGAAACAGGGAAAAACAAGGTTCATAGGGATATCAACACACACCAATGATCCGGATGTAATTAGAGCGGCAGTAGATGCCGAAGTTTATGATGTTATACTCACATCCTACAATTTTGTACAGGAAAACAAGGAAGAAATCAAAAAGGCTATTCAGTATGCCGCAGAAAAAGATGTTGGAGTTGTTGCCATGAAAACCCAGGGCGGCAGGCGATATCAGCAGACAAGTAAGGTCGAAGTCAATCATGAAGCCGCTCTTAAATGGGTTCTGAACGATAAAAATGTGTGTACTACTATCCCGGGCATGACATCATTCGAACAGTTGGAGCAAAACCTCAAAACCATGAGCAGCCTGACGTTATCAGAGAAAGAAAAAAGAGAACTTCAGACTGCTTCTAAGCTCAGGGGAAGTCTCTTCTGCCAGAACTGCCGTTCCTGTATTCTTACATGTCCCAACGGAGTTGAAATTCCAAGCTTGATTAGAGCTTACATGTACGCTGAAGGATATGGAAATTTTGTTCAGGCAAAAATGACAGTGGAAGAACTGGACAAAAATCAAGGCCTTGGCATGTGCAGGAATTGTTCTTCATGCACAGCATCCTGCCGCAACGGAATAGACATAGCATCAAGACTGAAAGCCCTCATAACAGAGGGACTGTATCTCGGCTAAATATTTGCTACTGTGAAAGTAATTTTTTCTCCTGATCGGATTCGTTTCAGTCTTTTGAACTGTTTTTTCCCGAATTCCTGCAGTATAAATGTCTTAAGGTTAAGTTCACCATGCATGACAGACAAGTCAACCTGAAAGGAGGAATCATATGATTAATCGCTCGAATTTTATCTGTGTTATTGGGCTAATTATTATGTTTCTTATGTTCATTCCACTACGGGCAGGTGAATTAGAACATGCGAAAATAAACTTTTGGAAGAATGGGACTTTTCATCAACAAACCGTAGACTTAAGCAAGTACGATCAGGGCATAATAATGGTAAAAACTTACGGAAAAGAATACAAGTGGGAAGAATACAAAATAAGCGAAGTGCCAGATGAATTTTTGACGTGGAATATCAAGAGCAGAATGGAATCATTAGAAAAACTCAAGAAGAATGAGTTTCCTTCTTTCGGAGGTCCGCATAATGCTATGATAGCCACTCATGGAATAAGGCGATTTGACACTCAGTTTGCCATAAATAATGCAGTGAAAGGCATGGGATTTTTACCAAAGAAAGAAAATCTAAAGGAAACAATTGAATTACTCCAGTCAACAATTAACAAAGATATGAAAGAAAAGATTGATGTTCTTAAGGGTCTTTATGACAAGACTGATAAGGTGTTTGATCGAACAAAACAGATATCATTAGAGCTCTATTCAACTCCAGAATTTGAGACACAGTCATTTTTAAACCAAATGTTTAATCCGCGAGTGGCTATTGTATTCCTGGATATTCCCTGTTTTAAAATTAAAACAATCGCTCAATTATTTCATCCGGATGACCCCCAACTTACGCCATATGAAAAGGATATACTTGAATACGTAAATCTCATTCACAGTTATTTTCATGGAAAATTTAGCAAAAAATTTATCGTCGCTGTCTATCATGTAATAGAGGTCTATGACAATTCTCCCGGGAAGAAAGGTAAAGGAGTAAGAATAGTGCCTGAGAAGCAGCTCAGCTCAGAGCACTTAGACCTCGAATTCCAAAGATAGCAGGAATCATCATGAAGATTCCACAGATAAAGGAGAAGAGTGGTAAGGGAAAATTTGTTCCGAAGTAAAACTGAACGGTCCGAGCAAAAAAAGCCGCCTGAACTCCAAACCAGCCGATAAGAGACAAAGCAATAGAGAAAGAAATTATAATGGCTCCTATTCTTCCAAAAGAAAAATTTGCTATAAGGGGAGTCGAAAATCCTGTTTTTGCTCCTATATATCCTGTAAATCCCATAACCAGGATGAGGATAATCTCTCCGAGAAGATAAGAAATTACTACACTTGAGATTTTACCTAAACCTATACCAACCATTATCCCTCTAAAAATTGCTGACATAACAACAGCCACCCCGATCCAGATAACAGCCAGGTTTAACCAGGTCTTTCTATTGCTTAAAGGGACAGATTCTAGAGAGAAATCTTCTAAAAGTTGAGAATCTTTGCTGGTTTTTTCCATCATTAAAGTAAATAACTAAGTACGTCAATTAATAAAAAACGTACCTGGTACAATATATTGATATTCCAGAATTTATTCATTATATGCAAAAAGAACAATCAAGTCATGTTAAGAGTGATGACATATAACAATCACAGGAAATCAAGCACTACATAAATTAAGATATTTCCTAGCCGAACAGAATTTTTGACGTCCCATTGCATCTATGCTAGAGTGACTCTTTGGTTTATCAAGCTAACGAATGATATAATATGGAATTCTTATAATAAGATCAGAGGCTAGAGATATGGCAATGAAGAGAATTATCGTTTTCTCGGTACTTCTTTTTGTTTCCTTTACCCTATTCTTTTCTCAAGAAGCGGATGAAGTAATTGCAGTAAAAGTTGTCAATTCCGTGAGTAAGTTCAAAGCGGGACAAAGTTTTCCCATTGCTCTGAAATTTCACATTAAAGACCTCTACCATATCAATTCGGAACAGCCAAGCCAAAAATTTTTGATACCGACTGTTGTTACTTTTGACGCCAATGACAACCTAGCCTTTGGGACGCCCAGTTTTCCACAAGCAACTCTAAAAGTCCTGGGACTTTCAGAAACACCGTTAGCTGTATATGAAGGGAAATTCTATATTTTCAGTACGGTGACTCTAGGGCAGTCCTTTCAGGCTTCTGATGTGAAAATTGCTGGCAGCATCGAATATCAAGCCTGTGATAATAACACCTGCTTCCCTCCCGAGGTCTTGCATTTCAGCCAGACATTTTCTGTAGCCGGGAAGGACGAATCAGTCATGCTAATCAACCAGGAAATCTTCTCTTCAGATTCTCCCTCTATAAAAAGCGAGGAAAACCAGAACGTTGAAGAAGGACAATTCACCAGCACCATAGGAGGGCAGGGATTGTTCTTAACCTTCGTCCTTATTTTTCTAGGAGGTCTGGCCTTGAACCTCACGCCCTGCGTTTATCCCCTCATACCCATAACCATCGGCTATTTTGGAGGTCAGGTACACGGCAAAAAAGGCGGCATCATAAAGCATGCTCTGCTCTACATTCTAGGTATGTCGATAACATATTCAATACTGGGAGTCATAGCCGCCTTGACAGGCAGCCTCTTTGGTGCGGCTCTTCAAAATCCCTTTGTCCTGATCGGGATTGCTATCATCCTTGTGGCCTTAGCCTTGAGTATGTTCAATCTGTATGAATTTCGCCTCCCTTCTTTCCTGACCAATTTGGCTGGAGGCAGAAGGTCTGGATTTTTGGGCACCTTTTTAATGGGATTGACTGTAGGCTTTGTAGCGGCTCCATGCATCGGACCTTTTGTCATAGGGCTTTTGACCTATGTCGGTGAAAAAAGCAATGTTTTCCTGGGCTTCTGGATGTTTTTCGTCCTAGCCTTGGGATTGGGACTTCCTTTTCTTTTCCTGGCCATCTTTTCAGGAAGTATTGTGCGCTTGCCTCGTTCCGGAGCCTGGATGGTCTGGGTCCGATCCATCTTCGGTTTTATCTTAATGATTATGGCAATTTATTTCTTACATCCACTTTTCCACAATGACCTCTTCTACCACATGACCCTTGCCTTGACCATGTGCCTTGGAGGAATCTATATGGCCTGGATCGAGCCAACTAAACTTGGAGGGAAAGTCTTCTCCATAATCCGGAATCTGGTTGGAGTTGCTTTCTTTGTGGCGGCTCTCATTATCGGCGTCAACAGCATCCAGACCCATATGCATAAAATGATACTCGAGTCCGATCTACAGGAAGGAATGTCCCATCGAGAAGGGGAAATTCAATGGTTTGCTTTCTCCGAGGATAAACTTAAGGAAGCAAAGGTGCAATCTAAGCCTGTATTGATTGATTTTCATGCCGATTGGTGTATTCCATGCAAAGAAATGGATAAATTCACTTTTTCTGAACCCGAAGTCATTGAAATGTCACGGAATTTTATGATGCTCAAAATGGATATGACCACAAGGGATAATCCAAACTATCAGAATATTAAAAAAAAGTTTCAGATTATTGGAGTACCCACCCTGGTGTTTCTGCGTCCCGACGGGAAAGAAGCCAAAGGGCTTAGGATAACCGAGTTCGTCAAAAAGGACAAACTTCTAGATAAGATGAATAAGGCCTTTTAAATCATATAAAATATATCAAAATATATCGCTTTTGGAGTTTTAAGATGAGTAAAAAGAAAATGCTTACAATAATTGTCTTAGTTCTTTGTATGGTCTTGATTCTGCCTGTGATTAGTCAAGCACAGCAAAAACAGCGTCCACCTGAATACAATGAGTATAGGAAGGCATTACAGATTAAGGATCTGAACGCTCGTATCAAAGAGTTGGAAAGACTGATATCTGCCTATCCAAACAGCCAGGTGAAGGCCTCCTTTGAGAATGCCATTCTTGATGCCAAGATCGGTCTTTGCACTGATGTTGATGGTATCCTTAAACTCCAAGGTCCGCGAATTGAGTCGACTAAGGGCTTCGATCTTATCTTTCAATATTACTACTCCAGTCTGGATATTATCGAGCACAGGAATCTTACTAAATTCGACAAGAAAAAGGTCACACAGGCCGTTACGGAATATGCACAGAGAGGATTGAAACTGGCAACAGATCCTGAGTTTGTCAAATCCCTCCCCGAGCAGCAGAGACCTTACATAAAACGTTATGGGCCTTTACTATATATAGCTGTTGCCAAAGCTTATCTCAATGAAGGCAGCCCGAAAAAGGCGTTAGAGACTCTTGATAATTTTCAAAAGAAAGGGGGTATAAAAGACAAGGATTTCTATTATGTTTTTGCTTCAACCCAGGAACAGATGGACAAGAACGAAGAAGCCTTTATCAATTTCTTTAACGCGGCTGTTGAAAACTATAAGGACTCCGTTAACAAAGCTAAAACTCTTTATATGAAGCTCAACGGCAGCCTAGAGGGGTTTAATGAAAAACTGGAGGCAAAACAGCGTGAGCTTCCCTATCATCCTGAACATTTCCAGGCTCCTCAGGACTGGAAAGGAAAGGCTGTCCTGGCCGAGTTGTTTACCGGGTCCGAGTGTCCTCCCTGTGTGGGGGCGGATCTGGGTTTTGATGGCCTGATCGATGCCGTGGATCCTAAATATGTGGCTGTCCTGGAATACCATCTTCCTATTCCCCGCCCTGATCCTATCATGA
>AWNV01000014.1 GCA_000493965.1 Candidatus Aminicenans sakinawicola JGI OTU-1 | reverse complement strand
TTGGTCAAGGCTTATATGTTTGGCTATTTAGCGCTTTTCATGATTAGTCTAGCTGCAATGGCCAGCTATTTTGCTTATGACTGCATAGGGCCTTTAACCCCTCTTTTAAAGGCAGAGTTAAATTTTTCTACGACTCAAGTCTACTGGCTCTATAGCATTTATTCTGTACCGGTTATCCTTTTTGTAGTTTTAGGTGGTGTGCTTGCCGATAAACTTGGTGTTAGGAAGGCAGCGATGGTGTTTGCCGCTCTTTTTACAGTCGGTGTTGTGCTAACAGCGAGTCGAAATTTCACTATTATGTTGTCTGGAAGGTTCTTATTTGGAATCGGTGCGGAGTGCTATTATGTTGTCATGAATAAGGTAATGGCAAAATGGTTTAAGGATAAAGGATTGGCATTGGCTTTTGGCATAAATCTCTTTCTATGCCGTGCCGGAACTTATATCGCATTTTTCGGACTGCCATGGATAGCTGAAAATTTCACTTTAAGTAATGCACTTTGGTTCGTAGCGGGGATAAATATTGTAGGGCTGCTGGTGACAGTTGTTTATGGCTTTTTAGACCGTTATGGGGAAAAGAAAAGATATGTCTCTTTTGTTGAGGAAACTGGAGCTGATTTCAAGCTGAGAGATGCGCTCAGGCTGCCTTTATCCTTCTGGGTGATCAGTTTGCTCTGTGTTACTTATTATTCTGCAATTTTTCCATTTCAAGCATGCGCAACGGATTTTTTTACAGAACGTTACGGTTTGAGTAACATTGCCGCAGGTAGATTGGCTGGGACACTTATTCTTGTTTCGATGTTTGTTACATGGATCTTTGGAGCAGTAATTGACCGTATAGGAAAGCGGGCAACACTCATGATTATTGGCTCCATAGCTATGATACCATGTCATATTTCTATGGCTTATACGAATATTAACCCATGGATACCGATGGTTGTTTTGGGACTGTCCTTTTCGCTGGTCCCGGCAGCATTATGGCCGGCACTGCCGCTTATAGTCAAAGAAAAGCAGCTTGGAGTTGCTTATGGTGTTATTGCCATGGTTCAAAATGTGGGGCTGTTTGCCTTTCCGCTTGTAGCTGGCTTAATCCGGGATAAGATGGGAAGTTATAACCCTGCAATGATAGTATTTGCAATATTAGGAGTTCTTGGGTTGATTTTTGCAATATGGTTGAAAATGCTTGAAAAAAAAGGCGGGTATGGTTTGGAAAAGGCAATTTAATCTATATCCCCTCTGTTTTTATTTTTCTTCTTTTTTATCAGATTTCGTAACACAGGAATATAAATCGAGATGATCAGAACAACAAAAAGTACAATTAACAAATAGTCTGGAATTTTAATAGCATAGCCGATTAATGCGAGGATAAAAAAACGAGGCAGCCTGGATAGAAAAACAGCAAGAAGGTATTTTATCAAGGGGTAATGAGCAAGGACAACCAGAAATCGGATTGGGTAGAAAGGAATAGGTGTTAAACCTGCAATCCAAATGGCAGTAAAAGGAGCTTTATTGAATAGGTTTACAATTCTGCTGACTGTCTTTTTTTGAAGGCTTTTCTTAAAGAGCTTAAAATCTGTGACGAATTTGAATACAGAATAATTAAGTGCTTCAGTAATTATGGTTCCTGCGACAGCAACCAGAGCAGCGGTTATCGGTGGGTAGAACTTGCCGAAATAAAGCAGAACAGGTTCGTGTGGTACTATTGAAATCAAAAACTGGGAGGGAAAACTATATAAAAAAAGCACTATTAGACTTTTACTTTTTTGAAAAGAGCTCAAGCTAAACCACAGCACAAGCAGTACTATTATCAGAGTTATTTCAAGAGCGAATATGATTGTTCTTGTTTTTGGTGAAACCTTCTTTTTTTCTTGAAAATTAAGATGATTCATGACTTTTTTCTTTAATTCTTTAATTAGATAAGTCTTTTTATCATCTTATTTCTGTTTGTTCAAGCAGCGGTTAAAAATATTTACTTTTGATTTTTATATTCTCAAAAAATAACTCAGGTTATTCTATTTCTTCAAATAATCAAGCAGTTGTCTGGCTGTGTCAGCTTTTTCATGCTCAGGAGATAATTCCAGGAATTTTTCCAGATTTTTAACAGCCTCATCAATGTTATTTTGCCTGATATAAATCGTACCAATCTCGTAATATGCTTCTGCATAATCTTTTTTAAGGTCTGTAGCCCTAAGAAAAGCTTCCAAAGCTTTTTCACTTTCACCCAGTGCGATTAAAACAAGTCCTAAATTATAATAAGTATCATGATCATCCTGATTGAGTTCAACTGCTTTCATATAATATTTTTTTGCCTCTTCAAATTTTTTGGCCCTGCCAAGCGCCTCGCCCAGTTCTTTATTGCTGCTGTAACTTTCTGGATTTAATTCTACAGCTTTTCTGAAGGCAGACATGGCTTCCTCGTTTTCTTTCATTTTTTTATAAGCTAGTCCCAGGTTAAAGTGATAACCCCAATTTGATGAGTTGAGTTTTACTGCTTCTTCATAAGATTGTACTGCTGCCTCATACTTTTGTTGTTCGTACAGTTTATATCCTCTGAGAAATAGCCTGTCAGCATCAGAAAGGGCTTTTTCTATAGCCTTCTCGGCTTTCAACATTTTGACATCTAATTTTGTCGATTCTGCGATGGATACCTTTACTTCATAAGATGCAGGGATATAACCTTCTTTCTTGAAATTAACTTGATAATATCCCGGCCAGATTCCGATTTGAGCGAATTTACCCTGTTTATTTGTTGAAATATTAAATCTTTTTGCTGATGTTTTTATAGAGATAATGACAATTGTTACTTTTTCCAGAGGGTTTTTCTCGCTGTCTGTGACAATTCCTTCGATTTTTCCATGGACCTGAGCAAATGAGCTTAAACTGAAAACAACTGTCATACATGCTAAAATTAAGCCCTTTTTTATCATAATTCCCTCCTGACTTTGTTTTTTGTCTTTTCTTCCAACTCCTTGATTTTTGGCTGATTTGGATTAAGTTTCAAAGATTCCTGGAGAAGCGGAAGTGCTTTTTTGGGTTGGTCCAGGTTTAGATAACATTCAGCTGCGAGGTTTAATATACCTAATTCTGTTGCCTCTTTCAGCAGTTTTTCAAGATAGACTAGTGATTGGGACCAATTCTCGAGAGCTGAATAATTTGCAGCAATGATTTTTGCGGCTTCTCTGTTCTGGGTTGCCTTGTACAGTGTAGTGGCAATATCAAGAGATTCATCGTACTGCTGTAGGGCAAAAAGTGTTCGTGCAAGTAAAAGTCTGGCCGCTGGTTTATCCTTTATATTTTGAGCTTTCTCGAGAGTGTCCCTGGATTGTTCATATTTTTCTGTCATGAAATACTGATAGGCTAATGAATGAAGGTCTTCAGGGTTAGGAAATCGTTCATGAATCTTGGCATAAGCCCATGGGAGGACAGAATATGGTTTAGCAAGCAGAATAAAATGTTCTTTTCCTTTGAGGATTTCTCTCCCATCAGCATCAAGAATGAATACTTCTACCCTGTAATATCCTGGACTGAAAGATGGAAGAGAGATAGGATTGATATCGATTCCCTGACTGTCCGGACTCATGACTTCGCTCAAGGGCTTTTTGATGCTGTGGACAGTGGTATCAGTATTAAGGGCGATGATCTCGATCAATAATGATTTCCCCTGTTTTTGTTTTAGATTATGTAACTGAAAGTAAATGCCAATATCTTTATTTGGCAGAAAATTGTTCTGGGCATTTATCAAATACTGGTTTCCATCGAATGCGAATGCTTTTAGTTTTGTTCTCTGGTTTTCTCGTAGTTCCATGCGTTTCTGGTAAAGAAGAAAGCTGCTTATGAAAGGACTGCTTTTTTCGTCAGGGATTAAGACATCTGTCTGGAAAGATGTAAATTCTTTTCCTGTCTTATTTTTGAGTAAGAAAAGAAGCTTAAATTTTCCAGGGATAATCGGCAGTATATCCTGAAAAGCAAAAATCTGGCGTTCATGTTTCCTGTATTCTTCCGGTGTAATATTTATAGGAATTTCTTCTTCTTTTTCCTGGACAAGCTTTCCCGTGCTGTCTTCGATCCTTATGATGATCTGGAAATTAGCATAATTTTTCCCTTGATAGGAAGAAAAATTTACCTTGCATGGCTCTAACGTCCAGTGAATAAAAAATTGTCCTGAATTTTTAAAAATCGCTGCTCTGGCATGATTATCCACGAAATCATGGGTATAATCGATCTCTACATAGTCCTTGTAGTCAAGAAAATGACGTGCGTAAGCATCAGAAAATTTTTTTTCCGCAAGAGAATATATGCCGGATAGAACTGATCCGGAGGAAAGAGAGGTAACCCCAAGAGTTGCCTCTCCTGGGATATAAGACAATGAAGCCATGGCCAGTTCCCCAGATATTTTCTTTATAGCTTGATATGCTTGATTGCGGCTGAGCCCGCTGCCTGCTGTTGGAGCTGCGAGCTTCTCAGGACCTTCTACATCCGGTGAATACAGGCGGTACTCGCCTAATCCCTGAGGTTGGTAAAAAACCAGATAGAAAAATGGAGGAAGGCCGTATTTTATGTCTCCTTTATAATGCCAGAGTTCAAGAGGCCAGATGTCAGCTTGAGTCGCATATATTTGTCTTTCTAAGGGGGGGCCCAGGAGAAGATAAAAATAGCCTCTTTCTGTCTGGCTTCCTTTTTTAAAACTTGCATGTCCAAAATTGATATCGGAAAAGCGGACACGCTTCATGTATTCCTGATAAAATTCGTTTTCACGTGTATCTGGCATGGGGTCGCGCCTGCTCCAGAAGAGGCTGATGAATTTATCTCTTTCTTGGTCTGTGTTAAGTTTTAAGAAAACATCTTTTTCGGTTTTTGTGATGATTGGAGAAACAAGTTCAAGCCAATCTTTGTGCTTTGGCGAAAGCTTTTCTCCTGCTAATAGGAGTAAAGAAGCAGTAATTAGCATTAATAGAATGAGGTTTATCTTTTTCATATTTTTAATTTCTGCTTTATTAGTTTCTATAAATTAAAATAACAAATGTGCAGAGAAGTTGCAATTGCTTCCGTTTTTTATGAGTTTCTGAAATTTGCCCCTTTTTATTCAATTTATTGGATAATCCAAAAAAATGAATAAATAAACCATGAAAGAAAGTAACTATCTTGTTGATAAAAAAGGAATTGTTAAATAAATTATTTTGGCATGTATATTGCACTTATTTCTTAATAAAGATGTATTTTTTTGTTAAAATTGTGTATTATATTATAAGGATGGTGAGGAGGTGAAAATAAGGAACAGAATAAAAAAATTAAAAGCAAAGGAAATGGAATTTAATTTTTTAAAAAAAATAGGAGGTTAAATGAGATTAAAAACTTTTATCAGTGTATTTGTCCTCTTTCTAATGCTTGTACCTCTTGCTATTTCTCAGTCAAAGGAAACAGGTGCTGTTGTCGGAACTGTAATGGATGATCAAGGCGAACCTCTTCCTGGTGTTGCAGTAACTTTAACAAGCCCTAATCTTATAGGTACGCGAAGCGCAATTACCGATGATAGAGGAAATTATCGATTTCCAGCTCTTCCTCCAGGTCTCTATGCTGTAAAAGCGGAACTGCAGGGGTTTGGGGCAGTCGTTCAGGAGAATATCCGTGTAACGACAACTGTTAGTTTAACAGTAGATGTGACGATTAAGCCAAGCATCGTTGAAGCAGAAATAACAGTCATTGGCAAAGCTCCAACAGTAGATGTGAAATCCACAGAAACCGCTTCAGTAACACTTACTGAAGACCTGTTAAGAAATGTGCCTTTCAGTAATTTTGCAATGGACATTATCAATCTTGCTCCTGGAATAACAAATGATGTGGCGTATGGAGCTTCAGAATCAACAGGGGTTGCTTATCAGATTGACGGAGTAGATGTTTCTGACCCTGAAGGTGGTTCTGCATGGGTTTTCAATGATCCTAACATCGTTGAGGAAGTTAAGGTTATGGCACTCGGTTTGCCTGCAGAGTATGGTAACTTTACAGGTGTTGTTTTTAACCAGGTTACAAAGTCAGGCGGAAATGAATTTTCAGGTTTCTTTCACACCATATTTCAGGGAAAAGCGGAAGACGGGAAGTTCTGGCAGGCTAACAATAACAGTGCTTATATTGACGATTTTCCGGATCTGACACCCCCCGCACAGGCAATAACCGATTTTGCTGCAAACGTTGGAGGCCCCATTCTGAGAGATAAGGTTTGGTTTTTTCTTGGTGGTCAGTACTACAATTCGAAAAATTATCCTACGGGCTTTCCTGACCCAATAGAATATAAACAGCCAAGAGGTTTCTTGAAAATAACGGCTCAATTGACTCCTTCAACCAACATTAACTCTTTTGTGGAAGTAGATATTTATAATGGTATCAACCGTGGTGGGGGTGCGACAACCCATCCGGATGCGTGCGTTGATCAAAAGTCACCGGATCTCGTTGGAAACTTTTCCTTGACTCACATTATCAACGAAAAGACTTTTTTTGATTTTAAGACGTCGTTCTTCCACGGATACTATTATCTTGATCCCGAAGTCGGCCCGGATATAAATGCTCACTTTAATGAAAATGATAATATGCTCTATGACAGCGCTGGTTATTTTTTCTATGCGGACCGTGACAGAATTCAGGCAAATACCAGCCTGACCCATTATGCAGAAGATTTTCTTGGTGGTGATCATGACTTCAAATTCGGGGCGGAATTTGAGTACGGTAAGGTACGGAACAGGTTTGGTTATACAGGCCGGAACAACATGTATTATGATGATTTAACAGGCTATGGGGCATATGGGTATTATTACACAGGAAATTATCTTGCTTTTCAGTATGAAGGTTATGACACGAATACGCGGTATAAACGGCTCGAAGGATTTGCCCAGGATTCGTGGAAAGTCTCTGACCGACTGAATATCAATCTTGGCGCGCGTTTAACAAAAGGATGGGGTACAGTTAAAGATGTTTCAGGCACTGTTTACTCTCCTTTCCGTGTGGCACCACGACTCGGTTTTACTTTTGATATTCTCGGAGATAAGACCACAATCTTCAAGGCTCATTACGGACAGTTCACAGAAGCCATGCTGTCAGGTTATCATGATATTATGAACCCGGATTCTGCCTATACTGACGCCATAAGTTATTACTGGGATGTATGGGGTGAAGACTGGGTTGAATACAGTAGGACTGTGCACGAAGCGCTCTATTCTATTGACAGTAATATCAAGCATCCTTACATGGATCAGATTACGGTTGGCATCGAACGAGAACTTTTCAAAGACGCATCTTTCTCTGCGACTTTCATCTACCGTAACTGGAAAAACATTATAGGACGGATTGACACACTTGCTGAATATTCACCTATCGATGTTTACGTAGAGGAAATCAATAAGACTTTCACAATCTACGAACGTGATAACCCAAATGAACACGTATATGTAATGAAAAACATAGAGAAAGGAGACCCCTGGATAAATGTTGACCCGTACCGTAAGTACATGGGGATAGAGCTGCTGTTCAACAAGAGATTTTCCAATAACTGGCAGCTTCTTGCCTCTTATGTCTATTCTCAGGCAACGGGAAGCATGAATAACGGATTCGGAGATGACATTGGCTGGGGCGGCTCGACTGACGACCCTAACTTCTGGATAAATTCGGATGGCAATTCCACTGGTGACCCCACTCACATGCTGAAGATACAGGGAACCTATGTCTTTCCTCTAGGAATTCAGCTCAATGCCCATTTCCATGCAATCACAGGAAATGCCTGGACTCAGAGGTACAGGACATCGAGGCTTAACCAGGGGAGAGTTACATTCCTTACAGAAAAGCGCGGTTCAAATCATTATGATATTCAAAAGATTCTTGACTTGAGGCTCGAGAAAACCTTCACGTTTGCTGAGAAATACCGATTAGGCTTGATGCTTGATGTTTTCAACGTTTTCAATGCAGATACAATCACTTCCTGGGGAACGCGGATCGGCTACGATTGGACACCTGGAGATTATCCTTCCACAGATGGGCATAACTTGACCGGAATAGCAAGGCCCAGACAGGCACGAATCGGAATTCGCTTCTCGTTCTGATACTCGTCGGTTTAGTCTACAAAAGGGTGGCGGAATTTTCCGTCACCCTTTTTTTGTTTTCTTTTAGAATGAGCGTTTTTTATGATAAAATAATCTCGATAGCATGAAAATAAAGCGGATTCTTATTTTAAGCGTTACAGCGATGATAGTTTTATCTGCAGCCCTCTATTTACTAAGATTTCGGAAAGAGGGATTTGCGGGATTAAAGGGGAAAAGAGACCTTAATTGCATCCTTATTACTGTTGATACTCTGCGGGCCGATAAAATCGGATGTTACGGGTTTTCCAGGATAGAAACTCCAGTTATGGATATGTTTGCTTCAAGGGGAGTAAAATTTGATAGATGCATATCGCAGACACCGCTCACTCTTCCTTCTCATACAACTATTATGACCGGGACTTATCCGGTTTTTCATGGCGTAAGAGATAACGGGGGTTTTCTGGTTCCTCAGGAGCTTTTAACTCTTGCCGAACTCTTTAAGCAAAAAAGTTATCAAACAGGGGCTTTTGTTGCTGCCTATGTAGTAGATTCAAAATGGGGATTAAATCAGGGATTTGATACTTATTTTGACAACTTTGACTTAAGCAAATACAAAACGATTTCTCTCGGGAATGTACAGCGCAGGGGTGATGAAGTTATGGATGAGGTGCTTGGCTGGCTCGAAGGCTGCAGGGAAGATAAATTTTTCGCATGGATTCATCTATACGATCCCCATACGCCATATGAACCCCCTTCTCCGTATAAGGAGCAGTACCCACACAATCCATATTTAGGAGAAATCGCATATACGGATTCACAGCTTGGAAGGTTATGGAGCTATCTTGAAGAGAATAATCTAATTGAAAATACTGTGATTGTCTTTGCTTCTGACCATGGAGAAAGCCTTGGCGAACATAAAGAAAGCGCACATGGATTTTTTATTTACCAGGAAGGTGTCCATGTCCCACTTATTTTTGTTACACCCTTTAAAAAGCTGCACGGAATAACCCGCACCAACGTTGTTACTCTTGCGGATATCATGCCGACTATCCTCAAGATGAACGATATTTCACTGCCTGGGCAGATACAGGGGGAAAATCTTCTGCCTCTGTTTTTTAAGGAAAAGAGCCTGGAGAATAACTTTGCTTATTCAGAGACATACTATCCCCGCTTCCACTACGGCTGGAGCGAGCTTAAAAGTATACAGGATGAGAAATTCAAATTGATTGTTGCCCCCGAGCTTGAACTCTATGATTTGATAAATGATCCGGACGAAGAAAACAACATTGTTAACATTCAAGCAAAAGAAGCAAGGAGGCTTAAGGCAGTAATTGATGGATTCATTAAAGAGTGGGGCCGAGATGCTTTCCAGGTTGATTACCGGAGTATCGATGAGGAAACACGGCAGAAGCTTACAGCACTTGGTTATATCGGAACATTTACTGATTCTTCTTCATTGGAGGGAAGGAAGTTAGGCGATCCAAAAGAGAAGATCGTGATTTTCAACCGACTTTCTAAAGCGAGGGAGTTAGGGCTTGAAGGAGAATTTGAGCGTGCCGTTAAGATGATGAATGGAATTATCGAGGAAGACCCTGATGTTATCGATGCTTACTTTTCACTTGGGAATTTATATTACAAAAATAATAAATTTGAGGAATCTCTAGAATGTTTTTTTAAAGTTCTTGAAAGAAAGCCAAATGATGCTTTTACAGTCATAAATATTGCTAATTCATATATGATGATGGGAAATATTGATGAGGCGGAGAGATTCGTCTTAGGTGTTATAAACTTCATTCCTCCGGATTCACAGATTAACTTTATTCTGGGGAATATATATAATGCCCAAAAAGAATATGAAGAGGCTGTAAAGTATTACAAGGAATGCTTGAGGCTTAACCCTTCATCTCCATCTGCTTATAGTGCCCTTGGAGGGGTTTATATCGTTCAGGGAAACCTGGATGAGGGGGAAAAGTATCTTGAAAAAGCTGTTGAGCTTAATCCTAAGTTAAGAAATCTTCATTATAATCTTGCCCAGCTTTTTGAAGAAAGGGGGAATTTCGAGCGGGCGATAGAAGAGTACAAAAAAGAACTGGATAATATTCCTCATAATTTTAAAGCCAGTTTTAATCTTTCGCGCATATTTCGGATTCTGAAGCGGGAAGAAGAGGAAATCAAGTGGCTGGATAAAACTATTGAAATAAATCCCAATTTTCCCTTAAGTTATTTCTATCTGGCACGTATATATCTAAACCAGGGACAAAGGTTTAGAGAAGCTATCTCCCTTATTAAGAAAGGAATAGAATTAAAGCCTGAAAAGAAGGAACTTCCTCTTGGATATTTCCTGCTTGCTGATATCTATAACCGTCTTGGAGATAATGATAAGTCCCTAGAGTATGCACAAAAAGGGGAAAACGCCAGAACTGTCTCTGAAAAACATTAAGCCTATACATTTTAAGAAAGGAGTAATAATGAAAGAAAGGAAATTATGTGTATTTATCTCTATCTTATTCATTTCCTGCTTATTGATGGTTTCGTGTACAGGTCAGCAGAACCAAGAAGATCTGACTGTTAAAGCAAGAGAGATCCATGATAGAGTTCTTACGGTTGATACTCACTGTGATCCCCCCATGCGGATGGTCAGCAGTGAATGGGATATAGGCCAGCGCCATGAACCCGGCCAGAGGCGAAGCGGAAAAATCGATCTTCCACGGATGGTGGAAGGAGAGCTGGATGCAGAGTTCTTTGCTGCTTTTGTTGGCCAGGGAGCGCTGACTCCGGAAGGGCGCACTAAAGCAAAAGAAAGGGCTGATTTATTAATAGATGCCGTTTATAAAATGTGTGAGGATTATCCGGACATTGTGGGATTTGCAGATTCCCCTGATGATGCCTATCGTTTGGAAAAGGAAGGGAAGCGTGCAGCTTTTATAGGTATGGAAAACGGGTATCCTGTCGGGGAAGATATCTTGCTAGTAGAAAAATTTTATAATAGGGGTGTACGCTATATCACACTCTGCCATGGCTCTGATAATGATATATGTGATTCCTCTACTGACCGAAGTAATCCTGAAGATAACGGTCTCAGCGATTTTGGAAGAAATGTTGTTGCTGAATGCAATCGCCTGGGAATCATGGTAGATATTTCTCATGTTTCCGATAGATCCTTTTTTGATGTCCTTAAAGTCACAAAAGCACCTGTGATTGCTTCTCACTCCAGCGTGCGGGCCATTTGTGATCACCCGAGAAATCTTTCCGATGAAATGCTTAAGGCTTTGGCTGTCAACAATGGGGTCATTCAAATCTGTCTTGTTTCCAGTTTCGTAAAAGAATCAGAGTCAAACCCGGAGAGAGAAAAGGCTGTTGATGCACTTACTCAAAAGTATGGGACCTGGAGGGACATTAAAGATGAGGACATTCGGCAGAAAGTACGACAGGAGTATAGGGAAATCTTAGAGAAATATACAGAGGAAAAGGCAACACTCAAGGATCTTGCAGACCACATAGACTATGTGGTGAAATTAATTGGGACTGAGCATGTTGGTATAGGAACAGACTTTGATGGTGGTGGTGGAGTTGAAGGGTGTGATGATGTCAGTGAAATACCGAACATAACAGAAGAACTTCTCAGGCATGGTTACTCGGAAGAGGATATCCGAAAGATCTGGGGTGGAAACCTCATGAGGGTTTTTGGGAGAGTCATTGAAGTATCGGAGGAAATGCGGAACAATAAATAGGAATCAAACTCAAGCCCCACGATTCCATTTGACATCGAAGAATATTACTCAATCTTGGTTTCTATCTAAGATTTTGATGAGTGACTAATATCGCTCTAATTGTAAAGAAAATATACATTTGCTTATCTAAAGTCATAGACTCATTGTGAAACTTGTTCTTATTTTTAGCGTAGGTAGGTTGGCATAAAAATTGCTTGAATATTTTAGGTAGACGGAGATATGCCGACCCAGCCATCAAGTGAAGAACGAGCTAAAAGAGAATAAATATGCAGAGAAAGTCAAACCTATTTAAAGCCGCAGTCCTGGTATTTACGTTGCTGTTTGCATTTCCTTTATTGGCTGCTGGAAACAACCGAAGTGATAATGGACCACGTTACGGAGGAGTTTTCAGGATAAAATCGTTTTCAGATAATTTTAGAATGCAGCTTGATCCTGCAAGTCCTGACTCATTTTTTTTTATTTCGGAACAGATTTTTAATGCTTTAGTCAAGCTTGATAAAAACTTGAATATTGTTCCTTCTTTGGCTGAATACTGGGAAATCTCTCAGGATGGTAAGAGATATACTTTTCATTTAAGAAAAAATGTTAAATTCCACAATGGGAGCGAACTGTCTTCAGAAGATGTAAAATTTTCCCTTGAGCGGCTTCTTGATAAAAACACTGATTCCCCTTATTACCAGTATTTTGTTTCAAGAGTAATCGGAGCCAGGGAATTTCGTGATGGAAAAACAAAAGAAGTGGATGGATTTAAAGACGTAGATAGATACACTTTTGAGATTCACTGGACAAAACCTTTTGTGTCGGCACTTTATTTGATGAGCTTACATTTTTGTAAAATTCTTCCCAGGGACCTTCTAATCGAACAAGGAAAAAAATTTTTCATGAATCCGTCCGGGACAGGGCCCTTTAAGTTTGACTATTGGCTAAGGAATACAAGGTTGGATGTTATTGGCGTCCGGCTTAAGCGAAACGATAATTATTATGAGGGAAGACCTTATTTGAGAGCAGTTGATTTTAGCCCCTACTTTACAGTTAATCATTTTTTAGAAAAAGAAATAGATTCAGTGCCCGTTCTTTCAGAGAAGTTATTGAAATCAAATTTCCAGATATTTCAGGACGGTCCTCTTCACCAGATGTTTTTGGGGATGAGTTGTAACATTCCTCCTTTTGACGAGCCTGAGGTACGAAGAGCTATATCTTATGGAATAAACAAAGAGAAAATTGTTCAAGCCTTCTATGAAGTGAGGTACTTGCGTCAGTTGACAAACAGTTATATCCCATCCAGGTTGCAGGGCTTTTTCCCAAAAGAAGATGAAGACACCTTTAATTTAGAAAAGGCAAGGCAATTACTTTACGATGCGGGTTTTTTAAATGAGAAAAAATTTCCAGATGTCACATTACTTCTCGATTCGCCAACGACGGCATTTAAAGTTAAAGTTTTCAGAGAATTGAGAGAGCAGCTTGAAGCTTTAGGGATTAAATTAAAATTGCATTTTTATAAATCACTTAAAGAAGTCAAGGAATTTGAAAGGCCTTATATTGTTTTAATCTTGAAATTAATGGATATTCCTGATCCTGAGGATATTATAAAACCTTTATTTTTCTCAGAATCCACTTTTAATATTTTTAATTATGACAATGCTTATTTAGATAGTTTAATACATAAGGCAGAAATTGAAAAAAGCTGGACATACAGGATAAAACTTTTCCATCAGATTGAGAATGTTTTAATTTCTGATATCCCGGCAATCCCTCTTTTTTCTCACCAGAATAAAGTAGCAATGCAACCTTATGTGAGGGGGGTTGAAGTTCCTCCTTTAGGTATGTATTATTTGGATACAAAAAAGATATGGTTGGATAAATAAAAGTATGAAGATGCAATTGCATGTGTCACTCCGGACAAGATTTATGATTTATGTAGTAATTTTGCTTGTAATGCTTGTAGGATCAATTATCTTTGTGATAGAGAAAAGAGAAGTCAAGGCTATTTTTGAAGAGCAGGAGAATAGGGGAATATTAACTGCAAAAAATATTGCTCAATTGAATCTGGATCCTTTCCTTTTCTGGGATAATGAAGGTGTGAAAGAAAGCATTGAAAAACAGATAGACGAAAAGCTTATTTATGTTATTTTTTATGACCGGAATAACAGACCGTTTACATCAAATGATTTCATAATGGATTATGAAGAAATATATAATCACAGCAATCTTCCCGAAGGAGTCGAGGGAAATACTTACTTCTCTGAAAAAAAGATGTTAAAAAATAGGGAATCAGGGCAAGTTTTAAGAATTCTTGAAATAGAAACCCCGATTTTTGCTGGTGATTCAGATAAAAGATGGGGATCAATAAAGATAGGTCTTTCCCTGCAAGAGATGCTGGCGGAAATGCATAAAACTCGTTTGATGTTGATCTTAATTGGGTGTGCAGGTGTTTTATTAGGCATTGTGGGGGCAGCCTTATTAGCAAGAAGAATCATATTTCCCCTCAAGGAATTAGTGGATGGGACTGTTAAAATATCAAAGGGCGATTTTTCTCAAGAGATTGATATTAATTCAAAGGACGAAATAGGAGATTTGGCTCAGAGTTTCAACAAGATGAGCAATCAACTGCTTCTGGCTAGAAAAAGAATGCAAGAAGCCAACAGGAAGCTGGTTCAGGCAGAGAAATTGGCCTCGATCGGCCGCATCTCTGCAGGTATTGCTCATGAAATAAGAAATCCTTTGACTCCTGTGAAGTTAAACATCCAAAAGCTGTTTGGGAGTGAACATCTGGATAAGATAGAGAAGGACTATTTGACAATATCCCAGGAAGGAATAAAACAAATAGAAAATTTCATAAAGGAAATGCTCAATTTTACACGTGTATCTAAGTTAAACATCAATCGATTTTCTATGGAGCAAATCATTAATGAGTCTGTTAAAATGATGGTCGATTCTCTAGAATTGAAAAAAGTGCTTCTGGAAAAGGATTTTCAGAAAGGAGTTCCTCAGGTAGACGTGGATGGCGATAAGTTGAGGCAGGTTATTTTAAACATTCTCCATAATGCATGTGAAGCAGTTGATGAAGGGGGGCGAATCAGAATTTCTCTTTCTTATTTAAAGGCGGAATCGGGAGGAAAAGTGAGAATTAAAATATCTGATGATGGCATCGGGATTCTAGATAAAGATTTTGAAAATATTTTTGAGCCTTTTTATACAACAAAGGCTTCTGGAATTGGTTTGGGTTTAGCTAATGCCAGAAAAATCATCGAGCAGCATAATGGTTCTTTAAGAACTGTGAAAAAAGAAGGGAGGGGGTCTTCTTTCGAAATTCTTATCCCCTGTGAAGGTGAAATATGAAATCAATTTTAATAATAGACGACGATTTATTAATAAGGAAAACTTTATTGTCTAATTTTTCTAAAGAAGGCTTTGAAGTTTTATTAGCCGAAAACGGAGAGGAAGGGCTTCGAAAATATAAGCAGAACCTTCCAGATTTCGTCATGTTAGATATTCGACTTCCGGATATGGATGGGATTGATGTCTTGATGCAGATCAAAGATAAAAATAAGGATGCCTGTGTTATCATAATGACCGCTTTTGACGACATGAAGACAACAGTGGAAGCAATCAAATACGGAGCTTTTGAGTATTTAGTAAAACCTCTCGATAATGTTGAACTGGATCTAACAATTAAAAAGGCCATAAAAGTAAGAAATCTTGAGGATAAACTTAGTTACCTTTTGGAAGAAAAACAGAAAGAATACACAATCGACAATATAATCGGCCATTCTGCTCAAATGAGGGAGGTTTTTAAATTAATTGGATCTGTAGCAAGTACAAGAACGAATGTTCTTATACAGGGCGAAAGCGGGACCGGGAAGGAATTAGTTGCTAAGGCAATTCACTATAACAGCCCTTATAACAGCGAACCTTTTATTGTTATTAATTGTTCTGCCATTTCAGATACTTTATTGGAAAGCGAACTCTTTGGCCATGTTAAGGGTGCTTTTACTGATGCGGTTTGTGAAACGAGAGGAAAATTTGAAATAGCCAGGAGAGGAACTTTATTTCTTGACGAGGTCGGAGATGTTTCACCAAACCTTCAATCGAAGTTATTAAGGGTTATTGAGACGAGGGATTTCATGAAGGTCGGTGGGGAAAAAGTCCTCCGGACCGAAGCAAGAATAATTGCAGCTACAAACCAGGATTTGAATGAGTTGGTTGGAAAAGGAAAATTCCGGGAAGACCTGTATTACCGCCTGAAAGTAGTTGAAATAATTCTTCCTCCCCTCAGGGAGAAGACAGAAGACATCCCAGAATTAGTAGCTTATTCACTGGAAAAAATAAATCGTGAACTCCGCAAGAATGTGAGAAAAGTTCCTCCTCATGTTATGAAAGTCCTGAAAAGCCTCCCATGGAGGGGGAACGTCAGAGAACTAGAAAATGCCTTGATTCGTGCAGTTATATTGGCTAAGGGAGATGTTGTTCTTGAAGAAAATCTGCCGCTTTATACACCACAAAAAAGATTATTTCCTAAAGAGCTTGTACCTTTGAAAGAGATTGAGAACAACTATATATGTTATGTATTAAAATGCCAAAAGGGCAATAAAAGCCGTACCAGCCAGATTCTGCAAATAACTCGTCCTACACTTGATAAAAAAATCAGGGAATATAAAATTGATATGGCGAATTTGTAAAAATTGATGGGGAAAAAGGCCATAAAAACATTGCTGCCTTCATTTTTCATTTATTTTCTGCTTATTATTTTTTCTGGAAATAATCTCATAGCAACAACTCATTCATGGAAGTTTAGTGAATCGACAATAAAAAGAGAAGAATTAACCGATGAATCCTGGATGGGAGTCTATGTGAAGGGAATAAAAGTTGGATATGTTCACAGCCAGGAGTTTTCCTTCCAACGAAATGGAAAGAAATTCAGTAAAAATACCAGTGAATCAAACATGAGAATCTCGAGATTAGGTGGAAGACCGATTGAATTAAAAAGCACTATTGAGGTTTTGTCTGATGAGAACGGAAATCCTTTAGAGGGTATTATCAGGACAAAGATGTCGGACAGTGAGACCATAATAAAAATTGAGGTGCTTCCTGGTAAAATTGTTTTTAAAACAGGAGAGAAGTTAATAAAGGAAGTGCCTTGCTCAGAGAAATTTTATTTTGAGGTGCCTGTTGGGAATATTATTGAAGAAGAAGGCTTAAAACAAGGAGCAAAATATTCATTCAAGATTTTAGATCCGCTTTTACAATCTTTGGCAGATTGTTCATTCGAAATTATCGACAGGGAGGATATCCTTGTCTTAGGAAGAAAAATGAGTTTATGGCATGTAAAAGAGGACACAGCTTCTATCATTCCAGTCACTATGAATGGATGGATCGACGATAATGGAAAGTGCTGGAAATCCGAAATCAAGACAGATTTTATTACTACAACTTCCATCCGGATGACACGGGAAAATGCCCTGAAAATGTCTGATGAGAACTTTGATATTGCCTTTTCTACAATCATAAAATCCAATATTATATTGGATAATCCACAGGATGTTCGAAAGATGACGTTTAAACTTAGTGGGATTTCTCTTGAAAAAATTAAGGAATTCCCATTTGATGACCAGAGCCAGAGAATATTAAAACTTAGAGATGATTATGCTCTTGTTCAGACTTCTTCTCAGGTATTCGAGGAGGAACAAGCTCTTCCTTTTCCTGTCCGTGATGAAGGTTTTCAAGAATTTTTAGAGCCGACCTCATTCTGTCAGTCAGATGATATCGATATAAAGAAGAGGGCGAAAATTATAGTGGGAGAGGAAAAAAATTCTTGGAATGCGGCAAAAAAAATTGCAAATTGGGTAAACAGCAGAATGACACCCAATTATGATGTTGGGTTTGCCACGGCGAAGGAAATATTGAAAAACATGAAAGGAGATTGTTCGGAACATACAGTTCTTACTGTTGCTCTCTGTAGGGCAGTAGGAATTCCTGCAAGGGCTGCTGTTGGTATCATGTATGCTCAAGGCATTTTTGCTTATCACATGTGGTCTGAGGTTTATGTAGGGCGCTGGATAAACCTTGATGCTAAATGGCTGGCTGTGGATAAAAAAAGCGGTGAGTATTATACTGATGCCACGCATATAAAATTTGGCCGGACTGCCCTAGGCGAAAATCTGTTCAGTGAAATGGCCCGGGTAATATCGGAAATAATTGGGAAACTCAAGCTGGAAATAACCGAATATTATCAGGATAGATAACTAACCTGTGTTATTCGTAAAAAATACCGATAATAGATTTGGAATTTATCATATGGTGAGATTAGTGTAGGATGACAAGTGAATTTTCCAGATTACTTATCCAGTGAGGGGACAAACATAATCGACTTGTTAACCGTATTTAAAATCTTCCAGGTAACACTGCCGTAAGCCCATCCTTGTATTCCAGAGTACCCATGGCTTGACATAGCAATCAAGCTGCAGTCTTTTTCAGCGGCAAGTTTGATTATTTCTTCAGCGCTGTCTCCAACCCTTATCTCACGCTTTACGGTTGATTTCGTTCCTGATATGTTAGAGGCTATTCCATTTAAATAACTTTGAGCCTCTTCTTTTTCTTTGTCTATATCCTGGTCGTTAAAGCGGACATACTCCAGTCCGCCAATAGTATGGACATGTTTACCCAGTTCCACTACATGAAACAGAATAATCTCAACCTTTAATTTCTTTGCTAATGCTGCCATATATGGGACTATTCCAGCACTTCTATCCGAGTAGTCAAGCGGTACAAGAATCCGGCTGAATAATCTTGTCTCATCCGATTCTTCCGGCTTCTCTTTGGCTCTTACAATTATTAAAGGAATACATACTCTGTGGAGTACTTTATGAACAGTGCTTCCCATTGACCATGGTTTTATTCCGGAACGGCCGTGAGACGAGATTATAATTATATCGATATTGCTTTTTTCAGCATATTTGATGATTTCCTCAGCAGGCTTGCCTCCTAAAATTACTGTTTTAACACTGGCTGCCGAGGTTTTCATAATATTTTTTAACTGTTCGGCCTCATTATGTATATAGTTTCTGCATACCTGCCCTTCTTCACTTTCTTCGGAATCACAGACTCCAACCAAAATGGCTTCAGAGCCAAAAGCATTTGACATCTCCACCACACAAGGGAAAACCTGTCTGGCAATCTTAGAGCCGTCAAGCGGAACAAGAATTTTCTTATACATTTTTACACCCCCAAATTAGGATAATAACACGAAAACATTTTATGACCTTAGGTATTTTTTATTAAGCATATCTGATAACAAGATACAGCCAGCACACGGCAACAACCATGATCATTGCAGGAAGAGCATACTTAAGGAATTTTCCCCAGCTAATCGGGTAACCTTCACGCTCGGCGATGGCTGTGCCGACCACATTAGCAGAGGCTCCAATAGGAGTGGCATTACCTCCTATGTCTGTACCAAGAGCTAATGTCCAGGCCAAGGTATGCAGATCCAGGCCCGCTGTCTTAGAGAGGTTAGAGATTACAGGAACCATTGTAGCAGCAAATGGTATATTATCTACAATAGCCGAAGAAAAAGCTGATACCCATAGAATTATAGGTATCACAATAAGAATGTTTCCTCCTGATATGTCGCCTATAAACTTGGCAATAATTTTTAAAACTCCTGTCTCTTCTAGTCCCCCAACGCATACGAATAGTCCAATAAAGAAAAGCAGTGTGCGCCAATCCACTCTTTTAATTATGTGTAGAGCCATTTTGGAGGAGGCGAGTAGTGTGAAGGATGCTGCAATGACACCTATCAGAGCTACAGATAAACCGGTCTGAGCATGTGTAACCAACAGAATCACAACGATAATAAAAATTAGTGAATTTAACTTGAAAAGACCGGGCTTCTTTATTGCATCTCCAGGCGATGGGTAATGAGTAAGAGTTGTCTCGCCCTGGGAAGACTTAAGGCTCTTACGGAAGGCCATATAAAAAAAGCCCAGAGTCAAAAGCATCCCAATCCAGGCTATTGGGCCCGTGTTTTTGGCAAAATCGGAAAATGTATAACCGAGAGCGGTCCCGATTATAATATTGGGTGGATCCCCGCACATTGTAGCGCTTCCACCGCAGTTGGCGGCAAAAATTTCTGCGATTATTATTGGGACAGGATCAAATTTAAGTAAACGGGCCAGTTCAATTGTGACTAAAGTTAAGAATAGCAAAACAGTTATACTGTCGATGAACATGGACAGGAAACCTGAGAGTAGCATAAATGTAACCAGTATAGGAACAACTTTGTAGTTAACTTTTTTGGCGACATACAGGCATAACCAGCGGAAGAATCCAACTTCGCCAAGTCCTTCGACCATAGTCATCATTCCGCCTATGAAGATAATTGTCTGCCAGTTGATACCGCGGGATTCGATATGCTCCTGGCCCGGAATCCAGAAGTTAAAGTGGAATAACTGATTAAGATTCAAGACATTGAAAACTGCTTCTGAACTATGTAATGTTATGAAAAGAACGACAAATAAAGTTATGAAAGCTCCGATTAGAGCCGGAATATAGCGGTGAACCTTGCCGATTATAATTGCAGTGAACATTATTGTGAAGACTAGAATAGCAAGAATTTGACTTATTAACACCAATTGCCTCTTATTACTATTATATCGGAAAAGATAAGTTAAAAAGGCAACATTATAGCAGATTTTAGTTTGAAGTAAAAGCAAGGTAAAATCCAAATTGTTCATCCCTGTTTTGTTTGATAAATGTTATAATCTTTATTCAGGAATTTTAAATAGTCCTTATGGTCAAATATGTGTTTTTACATGGATTGGTGGCTTTGTAAGTAAGTCTTTATTAGAATGGAGAAAAAAGTAGTGAGATATTGTATTAATTGCGGCTGTGAATTAAGAGTTAGGAAAGAAGAAGGAAGAGAAAGGTTTTTCTGTTCAGCATGCAGCTGGGTGAATTATGAGAATCCGCTGCCTTGTGCTGCAGCATTTGTGAGGAATAAAAAAGGGGAAATACTTCTTGTAAAAAGGGGAGTAGAGCCTGAGAAGGGGAAATGGGCGCTGCCGTCCGGTTTTGTTGAAATCGATGAAACTACGGAGCAGGCTTGCCTAAGAGAACTTGAAGAAGAAACTGGAATGAAAGGGAAGATTTTAAAGTTGATAGGAGTTTATTCCCAGAAATCCTTAAGGTATAAGAATGTGATAATAGTTGGATATCATGTTGCAGCCAGTGGCAGACCATCTGCTGGTTCAGATTCCCAGAGCGTAGATTTTTTTTCTTCAAAAGAGCTGCCGGAAATCGCATTTTCCAGCCATGCAAAAATTATTGAAGATGGACTGAAGGCAGGAAAAAAATGAAAGCTTATCTGGACTGCTACCCCTGTTTTTTTAGCCAGGCAATTAAAACCTCGCGTATTATAACTTCTGATGACAGGAAGATCAGGCAAGTTTTGGATGCAGTTGCTGAGTTTCTTCCAGGGATTTGTTTTGAGGCAACTCCTCCTGAGATTGGGCGGGAAGTTTACAGGATTATATCTGAAATTACAGGGGTGGCTGACCCGTATCAAAAAATAAAAGAAGAATGCACAAGGCAGGCGCTTTCTTTATACCCCGAATTGAAAAAAATGGTAGATGATTCCCAAGATCGATTGATGGCTGCAGTTAAAGTTGCAATTGCCGGAAATATCATTGACTTTGGTGCCAATGCTGATTTTGACTTAAGAAATGATATTGAGACAATTTTATCACAGGATTTTGGTATCAATCATTATAAGGAATTTTGTGAAGGTTTGGGGGGGGCAAAAAAGGTTCTTTATATTGCAGACAATGCAGGAGAAACGGTTTTTGACAGGATTCTTATTGAAGAGATTCAAAAACCTGTTATCTATGTTGTCCGTGAAAAACCCGTGATCAACGATGCTGTGCGAAAAGATGCTCTTGAGGCTGGGATTGGTAGTGTGGCTGAAATCATTTCTTCTGGTTGCGATGCTCCGGGAACGATTTTAAAATTGTGTTCCAGTGAGTTTATGAAAGTGTACAGGTCAGCTGATTTCGTCATTAGCAAGGGCCAGGGAAATTATGAAGGCCTTTCTGGGGAAGCGAGGCCGATTTTTTTCCTTCTAAAAACGAAATGTGCTGTTATAGCCCGGGATATTGGAGTGGAAAAAGGGCATATCATATTGATGAAAGCTGGGAGAGGAAATATATACTGAATTCAAGTTATGAATAATTCATATTGGTTTGACAGATGAAAACTATTGTGAATAAAATATGGAAAAAGGCACTTATGGAGTAAGAGTATCCACTCATATCTATATAACATTTAAACATATTGATATGTTTCTTGAAGGGATTACTCATCTGGTAAAGCATAAGGCCTAGCAGTTCAGGCCCTGCATCTGTGGAGGTATGATATGAAAAGACAGTATGCTCTTGTTATTTCCTTATTTATGTTTATCTCTCTTTCTGTACAGTTGTCACTTTTCCCCTGCACTGTAGCTGTGATTTCCGGAAAAGCAACAAGAGACGGAAGGCCCTTGATGTGGAAAAACAGGGATACTTCTGTTCTGGATAATAAAATCGTCTACTTCCATGGGAAGAAATATAGCTTCATAGCTCTAGTTAATGCCCTGAGTGAAAAGCAGGATAGTGCATGGGCAGGCATAAATACTCAGGGTTTTGCCATTATGAATTCAGCTTCTAACGACCTAGTTATCGTTAAGGATGGCATGGCCCATAACGGAAGCTTTATGAAGCGAGCTCTTGAAGAATGTGCCGATGTTTCGGATTTTGAAAAACTGCTCATAAGTACAAACAACAATCGCAAGGTTGCAGCTAATTTTGGAGTCATTGATGCTAAGGGCAATGCCTGTTTCTTCGAAACAAGCAATTCTTCCTTCGTGAAATTCGATGCTAATGACCCGCGAGTGGCTCCTCAAGGCTATATCATCCGGACCAATTATGCATTCACTTCCCCCATTAAAAATGGAGGAGGAGGGTATATCCGTTTTGAAAGAGCATCAAGGTTGTTTCAAACTGCAGCAGCGGAAGGCTGTATAACGGTTAAATTTATTCTTCAGCAAGTGGCAAGAGACCTGGTTAATCAGAAGCTCAATTCATATCCAATTTCAAAACAAAAAATTTTTGATCCTTCTTTGGCTGTATATATCAACACAAATGACACCATAAACCGCAACTCTTCTGCTTCTGTAGCCCTATTTCATGGTGTTTCAAGCCCGAAGGATGCCTATCTTTCGACTATGTGGGTTCTCCTTGGTCAGCCTGTCTGTACTGTTGCTGTCCCATTATGGGCGAATACAGCCGCTGTCCCTCCAGAGCTTAGTGGCCCAGAGACTGTCCCCATGAATGACTTTTCCAGAGCCATTGCCTCCTATCTTTACCCGGACAAAAGAGGACATATGAGCCAGTATTTAAATATCAGCCGGCTATTAAATTATAGAGGAAATGGAGTTCTTAACCGGCTTTTTAAGATTGAAAATCAGGTATTTTTCGAAACAAATGAACAACTAAAAAAATGGAAAAATAACAAACCCGGAAGACAAGAAATTTTCGAATTTGAAAAGAAAATCACAAATTGGGTTTACAAGTCCCTCAATGAGTCTTTCCCTGATATAAAACCTCAGGCTAAAAAAGATTCCTCCTGAGTTAGTCCGAGGAAAAGGCTGAATAAGGCCCCGGTATATACTGTCAGGCTTTACTTCAAAACATTCTTCAGATTAAATAAAGATTCAATGGAAGCAGCTATTTTTGCAGGAAGCGTTCCTTGAAAGTCGGCTCTCTGCCAGCCATTTTTAGGAAAATATCCAGAGGCACAAGTGAAAAATCCGGCCCCAGTTTATCCAGGATGCTTTTCACACGTTTAACATTGCTTGATTCACGCACATGAACAAGAAGGAAATAAGGCCTTTTTTTATTGATAAAGGCTAACTCTTCCAGATCGGCAACAGCATCCGCTTCGCTGCGTGTAGGGGAAAGATAATAGTCGTACGAGATAAGAGGTTTTTGATCTTTAACCGTGAAAGTAAAAGCAGGTGCATACCCATTAACAAAGCCCTGTACATCTGGCATACTATTGTAATATGCATCGACAACAGCCTCGGTGAGCTCTGTGTTGCCCTCGACTGTTGCCCCTTCCGAATAGTCCATGATCTCGAATATATTGAGGTCAAGCTTCTTCATCAATTCATGGGCTTTATGAATAAGTGTGGGCAGCCGCTCTAGTGGAACAGCTTTAGGGTACATGTAGCCGGGACCGGATAAGCAGCCGATAAAAAAGTCGTTGGGGGTTGCCGTGGAATAGAAATATTCCATCATGGCCGGTGCCATCCACACGTAGTTCATGATCACTTCCCAGGCATATGGAATTTCTCCACGTCCGGGTTTAAGCCAGGCCCCGATTCCCAGCCCATCTGTTTGGACGCAGGAAATGTAGACCTTTTTCTCTGGCGTGTAGTCTTTGCCGGGGATAAGGTTATGGTTATTAGTGAATTTGAAACCTGCAGATGCGGGAACCTGGCTGCTGAAGCTCAGATTGGGTAATGTGTGCAGGCCTTCTACCCTGAGCCCGTGTTGAGAGGTTAATTTTACGTATTCCCTTTCCAGGTCTTTTCCGTAGGAATGCCAGCCCATAACCATGGACATGGGCTTCATTTCGCTGAGGAGTCTCTTGGCCAGGGCATATTCCTCGGTATCAGATTCCCTGCAGGACAAATCGCTGAAGAATGCTTTTTTATAAATACCCCAATCCGCGACTCCCGGTTTCATGATTTTTCCTGATTCTCCTCCCATCCAGATTATGAACTCATTACTGCAGCTGTCCCAGTACTGGTTATAAGCCCATTCATAGATCTCGGCGTCAGACTGCCCGGAAAACTTACCACGGAAATCTGCGACTGGCTTCAGCCCAGCTTTTTCGAGCATGGGAATCATTTTTTCACTTACTACTACGGCTTTTTCCAGACCGGCAGCGGTAAAGGCGACAATGAGAGAAGTCCTCACGTTTTTATCCCAGATCACATAGCCTTTGATATGTTTCTTGAGGGTATTTAAAGCCTGTTCAGGAGTTTTTAACTCTCTGAAGGTGAAATTTTTCTGGTTCTTGTAAAATTCGAAGACTGAGGGAGTATATGTGAATGCCCAAGTTTCAGGATATATGAAGTACAGTTTGGGAGCTCCTGTGTTGGCCACTCCCTGCAGGCTGATGAGAAAGGCCTGCTGGTCCAGTCTGCCATCGATTTCCCAGTTGTCCTCCAGTTTCATGAAGTAGGCGTTTTTGGAATCTGCGTGTTTTAACACGTATTTCACTTCCGTGCCGGTTTTACGTGAGGAGCGGTTGATTCTGTATGTAAGGATTTCTTTATTCTTAGAAAGCTCATACGTGCTTGTGCTGAAAACCTGTGATATTCCCTGGGAACTTTGGACGTCATAACATTCTTCCAGTTTTAGCCGCGTCCCTTTATTTTCCCATGCAGCCCTAATCTGCCGTTTTGAACCCACAGCCATAGAAAGTCCCATAAACACATTTGTTGGGAATAGGCGGTTGCTTATGGGAAGCAGATTAGTGCTTCCATCGGTTTTTAGGATAAGCTTCTCTGTGAAACTTCTGGATCTCCCCCATGTTTGGTTGATTATTACAGAAGGTCCATGCAGTTGAATCTCCAGGGTTAATGTTCGGTAAAGGCCAATTTCTGAACTTTTATCTGGGATTAGTATCCATTTGCCATTGAATCCAGTGTTGCCTTGAGCTTCTATCACTGCAGGAAGCAGAAGAACCATTGAAAGTGCGCAGGTGAAACAGCAAGATTGCCAGCTCCTCATTTTTTTGGTCTTTGTCATTGATTCCCTCCTTTTTCCCTCTTTTTATTATTTCAACGTATTTTGTTTACCACGTTATTATATTATCTTAGAAGATTATTATACAGGAGTTTGGGGTCGGGCCAAGCTAATTACTTTTTTTATCCTTATCCGGTTTGGGAGCATACATTGGCGGATGAGGTTAGCCGAAAACTGGCATGATGCCAGCGCAGTATATTTTGCATAAGGGAGAGATTAATAAGCCTATTTTGTTCATTCCGGATGTCCAGTTTGGCTCATCACAAAAATGGATACATGGATTAATAATCAGAGAGTAGCAAATGGAGTAAAAAATCTGAAAGGTGGGAGGAAAAGACCTCAGATTGTAACATGAAAGAAAATCATATATAATTTTTACTGGAAATTTTAAGAAAGAAGGAAATATCTTGTGGGGAAATATGGCAAAATTAGGGAAAGATATAACAACATAAGAATGGAAAAATAAGGAGAAGATGTGTTGAATGGATAAATATGTAGAGAAAATTATTGTTCAGAAAGTCTCTAAGAGTTTTGATTGTTTAAACAAGTCTATTCAGGCTTTTAAAAGGTTATTGAAAGAGGATGCTTATTCAGGATCTTCGGAGTATTACCGGGCCAGAAGTTATCTTAGAGATGGAGAGATATTTTTCAAGGAAGCACTAAAGGAGGCTAAAAAGTTTCTGGGACCGATACCAGAGTATGCGTCACAGGATTTTGAAAAATGGCGGTTAGACATGCTCGAAAAAAGTAAGGTATTAGCAAAAACTCAAAATCTTGAAATTTTGCAGTCAGAGCTCAGTGAGGATGAGTTTTTAAATGAATGGATGGATAAAGAGGAAATAGGTAATCTTTTAGAAAAAGATTTTCAGGCGCAGCAAATAGGAAAAAGAAAGTTATCTAATATTAAAGTTCGAATAGCAATTGAAAAATTGAAAGAACTTATCTCACAGGCTAAAGAATTAAAAAAAAATGCCATGGAAAAGCAGCAAATGAATGTCTGAAAATATTAACTCATTTTTGGATAAATCAGCTAGACTAGATTACGGAGCAGACAGGAAAAGGGATTCTCTTCTCCACTCGCCCCATTCCTCCTGCTGCTTGGAATTTAACGGTGGGAAGCAGCCCATCGACGCCTGCGCTGTACTGAAGTGATCAATTTTATTCTTGTATTTGATTATACCTGAAGCAGTCGACTGTATGGTCATTGACCACACCGACGGCCTGCATGAAGGCGTAGCAGATTGTTGGCCCGATGAATTTAAAGCCCCTGCGTGAAAGATCTTTACTCATTGCCTCTGATTCTGATGTTTTCGCTGGGATGTCCTTTACAGATTTCCATGATTATTCATAAATGTACAGGCATTCAATCCTTTATGCAACTCTGATCATGCAATACATTAAATTAGTAGATTAAGTATTGTGTCCCTGGAACTACAGAAACGAATTTCTTTTTCTGAAGCGATTTGGTTATAATGATGTTCCTCGATAATGAGGTTTTTGTATGTTTAATATTCAGGGAGAAAGTTGATTAAAGAACTTGCTGTTTCCGGTGCTGGAATTGTAGTTCTTATTTTATATTTATTGTATGAGCGCTTGCTTATTGCTAAAAGAATCCAGTGCATACCGCTGCGGATTTGTGTGACCGGCACGAGGGGAAAATCCAGTGTTGTGCGGCTCATAGCTGCTTCCCTGAGAGAATCTGGAATTGCTGTTGCTGCTAAAACAACAGGGTCGAAACCCGTCATAATTTTCCCAGACGGCAGTGAGAAAGAAATCCAGCGGCATGGAAGCCCAACCATTCTTGAAGAGAAAGAAGTTTTAAAAACCGCTGCAAGTTCTCATGCCCAGGCGCTTGTTCTGGAATTAATGGGCATCCATCCTGAGTCACTCTACACCGAGTCGGTTCAAATTCTCAAACCCAATATTCTTGTGATAACAAACGTCCACCTCGACCATTTAGTCCAGATGGGAACATCGAGGGAGGAGATTGCTGTGAGTTTTTCATCCTCGATTTCTGATAATTGTACGATTTTTATTCCGAAGGAGGAATATTTCCCTGTTTTCCAGAGGACAGCAGGGAGGTTAAATTCGAAAATCATTCGGGTTCAAGAAGAGTCTTTTAATGAATATTTTCAATCGGAAGAGAAACTGCTTTCTCTGGAATTTAAAGAGAATATCTGTCTTTCTCTTGCTGTTTCTGAATTTCTGGGAATAGATAAAGACACAGCTTTTAGAGGGATGTCCAAGGCCCTTCCGGATTTTGGAAGCCTAAAGATATGGACTGCTCAGGTAGGTTCGCCGTCACGGAAATTGTTTTTGGTAAGTTGTTTTGCCGCTAATGACCCGAAGTCAACAAAAGATGTCCTGTCAAAGATTAAGGGGACTGGCCTTTTGACCGGGAAGGAAATAATCGGGTTCCTAAATCTCAGGTCTGACAGGGGAGATCGGACTCTTCAGTGGGTTGAGGCAGTAAGAAGAGGCGCTTTAAAAGGATTTCACAAGCTTGCCGTTATTGGGAAGCATTCATTGGTTTTTAAGAAAAAAATCGGCCATTTAAACGGGACAGAAGTTATTGTATTTAGAAATCAGACCCCTCGAAAAATCATGGAGAGAGTACTGAATCGTAAAGGAAGAGAAGCGGTTTTGATAGGGATGGGAAACATGGGAGGCACCGGGGAAGCATTTGTGAATTATTGGAAATCTATAGGAAAAAAATATGACATATGAGACTCTTTTTATCGGCCTGCTAATCGCTGTCCTCTATGTAGAAATTACAGGCTTTTACCCGGGAGGGATCATTGTTCCTGCTTATGTGGCGCTTTATCTGGATCAACCGGTAAGAGTGCTGGCAACTATTGTAATTGCTTTTTTAAGCCTCTATATCTACAGAGCCCTCTCTAGATTTATTATACTTTTTGGAAAGAGAAGATTCGTGATGCTTGTATTTATAGGAGCATTTTTAGCTCAACTGTGGTTTTTACTTTTTCCAAGGCTTTTTACAGCTTCTTTAGAATTGAGGGCTGTTGGATGGATTATTCCGGGGCTTCTTGCCAACAACCTTGAGAAGCAGAAGATTATTCATACTCTTGCTTCTTTGATTACTGTCTCAATAATAACATATTTTTTAGTTAGGGTTCTTGTATACTTCGGCTTATGATTATGGCTGATTTGCTTTTTTTGAAAAACATGAAATTTCCCAGAGAAAATGCCGGAAAATATCGTAAATTTATACTTGTTCTTTGCGTTTTGAGTATCCTGTTTTTTATCCTGGCCAAAATTGTTCCTCCTGGAGATGGGAAAGCGTTTAGGAAAGATATGTTGGGGGCCTCGAAAACTATGGCCGAGGCAGCAGAGTGTGTAAAAAAGTGCCGGGAGTCGAAATCTTATACTCTGGATAAAAACAAAGATAAAAACCGGACAGGATTTATAGGATTAGAGTATTCTTCAATAACGACTTCGATTGGAAACCTGGAGTCAAAGCGGACAACGATTAACCCAAACTTTGCAGGGCTTGTTGTTTTTCTACTCACAGAAGCCGGAGTAAAGAGGGGGGATGCAATTGCAGTTGGAGCTTCGGGTTCTTTCCCTGCCTTAATTGTCGCAGTGCTTTCTGCAGCAAAAGAAATGGAGTTGAAGCCTCTTGTAATGTGTTCTCTGGGATCTTCTCAATGGGGGGCGAATGACCCGGATTTCCATTTGCTTTCTATGATGGAATGTCTGTGGAAGAACGGAATCTTTGATATAAGACCAATAGCCCTTTCTCTGGGAGGAGACCATGATACAGCAGATGACATGGATGCTTATGGCAGTTCTCTACTTGCGGAGCATATAAGAGAGAGCGGGATTTTATATCTTCATGAGCCGGATTTAATGAGTAATGTGAAAGAAAGAATGAACCTGTATGAAGCAGAAGCGGGCGAGAAAAAAATCAAGGCTTTTGTAAATATCGGAGGAAGCTGGTCTAATATGGGGATTGATTCATCTGTGTTAAATTTGAAACCCGGAGTTTTAAAAATCAAACACATTCCTCCTGTTGAGAGAAGAGGTGTTATTTACGAAATGGCTGAAATGGAGATACCCGTGATTCACCTGCTTTATATAAATGGCCTTACTAAGCGGTACGGCCTTCCTTGGGATCCTGTTCCTCTTCCGAGCCCGGGAAAAGGGAATATATATGAGATCAGCCGGGAGAGGCAGCCAATGTTCATAATCATAGCAGCCTCTTATTTGCTAATTGTAATAATTATGCTGTCCTTCAGGAAAGTGAGCTGAATTTGATTCGCTGTGGCAAATTCTGTGTGTTGTAGAAGAAGCTGACCTGATCCCCTGAAAACAGCCTGTATTCTACTCGTATAGAATTTTCTTTTGGTCTGCTTTTGACGGATCATGTAAGAAGAAGCCTGTCCCTTTTTTTATCACTTCTGCATAATGAGGAATGTTTTGAATCTTTACTCCTTTTTCCGGGTGATCTTCAGTCCAGAGTTCTGTTATTTGAAGTATTGTCGAGCAGTGCCTGCCAACTCGTTTGTCAATTGGCCACCCGTTTTCGTCTATTTTTTCAAACAGGAGGCCGTGTTTGCCAGCCTTGACAATAAATTTATCCTTTCCTTCAAGGAGGAGTGCTCTATCAGTCCTGCCTCTTGTTGCGTCAAGGAAGGGCTCGGGGGCTTCTAAGAGAAGGGATATTGAATCAGTATGGTCTCCGATTTCCCTGTGAGAGAGGCCGCGCAGTGCCTCTGGTGAGTATTCCATGCCGATTTCGAAATCTTCCATGCCTGATATCATCATAGAAGTCATTGCTGCAAGGTCCTGTCCTTTCGGGTGGGCTACAATAGTACTTATGACGGGATACTGAAGTTCGGCTTCATGAAGATCAATTGTAATATCTACCTTTTCTTTCCTGATTAGCTGGATCATGGCATAACATGTTTTTTCTGTGAGAGTGCCATTTGGCCTGCCGGGCCATGTTCTGTTCAGATTGCGAATGTCAACGTATGCCAGTTCTTGACGGCTGGGATAATGAATGTAAACTTCGGGATCCGGCCACTGATCGAGGGGATTCGACCATCGGTCCCCCATCCGAAATTTCTGCCCTCCCCAGGATGTAGGGATTGTAAAATCACACGGATATGCCCCACCCAGACGGGTCACTGTAGAAGCACTTTTATTGGCCGAAAGAATGACAAACAGCCTTCCCTGGATGACCCGTGCATTTTCAGCGAATATCCAGGCTGCCAGTCGGGCTGCTGGTTCTTCCGGATGAGTTCCTCCGAGGATGAGAACAGTACCGCCTGGTTGTTCCCCTTCCAGTATATATACATTCGAATCATTGATAGTGCTTTTTACTCCAGTAAAATAGGCACTCAATTTTTTGATTTTGGTTTTTTCGGTGCTTGTAACGACCGGCTCTTTTAGATGACGGCTTTGGTAAAAACTCACTCCTGCAAAAATCATAAGAGTCAATCCCAGCGATATTATGATAATTTTTCTTATATACATCCACTTAGCTGACGGCATTTTTTTTTCTCTATTTCAAACGGAACAATCTAAGGAGAAAAGGCATGAGAATGAGTATATAAAGAACTTCTTCCTGCCATTTTTTACTCTTTATAAGGTTCCATGTCATGAGAATACAAATATATCCTGTCAGAAGATAATATAGTATTGTGATTATCATTGGAAATGATTCTCCCATAAAAGTGAAGACCCAGAGATTTTTCCGCGTGTTTTTATCATCATAAAAGGGTTAAAAAACTCAGCTCTTTGCTAAAAAATATTATTAAAATCCCTGCAGTTATGATAATGATGCCGGGTATGATGCAGTGTTTTAAAAGCTGTGAATATGGTTCTTCCATTGAAGTGATTTCCTTTGTTAGGCGGCCTATGATTGCTGTTGGGGGTAGTGCGTCACCCAGGGGCCAGATTATGCTCATCCCTGCAAGCGCTATGATCGGGTTAAGTCCGATTGTATTAAAAAGCAGAACCAGTGGAACACCGAGGACCGGAGCAGCACCCCACATGAGAACAGCTTCGGAAACGGGCAGGACAAAAGAGAAGGAAAGAATCACTATGGTAACAGGAAGCGTTACGATTGTAATGGCAATCAATCCCCGAACACCAGTCAAGGTCATGATTTGAACTAGTATCCCGACACAGGTTAATGTTCCTATTAAGGGAAGAAGTTGGTGAACGGTATCCCTGGAAATCTTCAAGATATTGAATTTTATAGGAGAGAGGGAAAAACTCATTAGTGCAGATACAACAAACATCATAGACAGCCCGATAACAGGGAGGGTATGAGGCCAGACTCTTCCTGCGGCTACCAAAAGAATAAAGACAAAAAAAGGGGCGGATACACGGATCCAGTTCATTTTGGAAGGGGCTTCCGGAAGTTCTTTTAAAGCTTTTTCCAAATCGACAGGTTTTGCTTTCCAGCCCAGGATGAAGATTGTAATCAATGAGAGAAAAACACAGGGAATGAGAAGAGGAAGAAAAAATCCCACGTAGGGCATATTTACTCCGGCAGCAGTGAGCATTGCCCAGAGGCTCACTGGAGGTGCGGCTGCGCTTAGACCTGCCAGGATGAAGATTATCGCTGCTGTTTTGGGTTTGGAAATTCCCATATAGTTCAGAACAATAGCAATCATGCCCCCTGTTATCAAGACAGTTACACTGCCTGCGCCGGTCAAAGCGCCAGGGATTAGAAGAAGAAGTGTGATTAAAACGAACAGAATGACTTTCCGGCGGTGGAATCTGGAGAGTATTCTTCTAACTACAAAGGCGACTCCACCTGATTCTTTGAGAAAGTTCATGAATATGGTCGCTGTAATGAAAATAAGAATTATATCCAGGTAGGTAAATGCTCCTTCTACGATATGCCTTGCTGGAATGCCGGCTCCTCCTATAAGGCCTCCTGTGATTGCAGCCATAAACAGGGAAATTTCTGTTGATATTTTTAAGGATTTTACTGCGATGTATGTCAGTATCATCACCGCTAGAACGATTTCTGGAGAAGCGGTCATATTATCAGTATCTTTTTGTTATGGTTATAACCGAAATGCCGTTATAAGTTTTAAGAGTGGGTTTATATCTGCAGAGTGTCGAGTCTACAATTAAGATGCCCGGCTGGTAATTGTCCCACCTGTAACAATGCATGTCATATTTCGAGCCTGTAATTGATGAAAGCTCTGGAACACCTGAAGATACTTTAGGCAGATTTAAATGCTTCAATACTTTATTTAAGGAAGAGACGTTCTCCATATTAAAATATTGTCCTGAGTCATCTATAGTAAGTTTAAGTTCGGGTCTTGGGTCATCAAATACATATCGTGTGAATTTACTTTGAGAAGTATCGCTTTTTTCAATATGATAATTGTAAATCTGTGTTCTTTCCGGAAGAATTTTATTTTTTATATTATACAATGTCAGTTTTCTGGATTCACTTTTTTGAAGATAAATCAAGGCAGATAGAAAAAAAAGGAAGACTAACAGAGCGCGGAATATATATTCATTTTGTCTCCTGAGAAGGATTACCAGCAGCCAGATTGAAGAAAGAAGAAGGAGTATGCTTACTATAGCTGCAAGAGTAATTGAATACATATAGATTAACCTTTTAATTTTTGAATATTTTCTCTATTTCGGTGAGGAGGTCAAGGTTTTTTTCTACTTCGATCATAGGAATGTTCTTTGCGTTTGAGATGGATGTAAAACGTCCGTCAGTATTTCCGTTTTTATTGATGATTAAAAAGTCACTGTTTGGAGCTACGGCATCAATACTTAGTTCATCCGTATTGTCTCCCACAGAAGCCCCCTGAGCTCTCCTTTTCATTCCTTCGATGTGAGCTCCGATAATTGTGATGCTCTGACGGTGTGCTTCTTCGATTAACTCAGCGATCCTGTCCAGTTCGTTGTCAATAGAAATACCTGCAGCCCCCATTCCTTTAAGGCTTGATCCCATAACGATAATCAGTGATTTATATGGAAAGCCCGACTCCTCCTGTCTTTTTAAATCTTCGGCACTGGCCAGCATATTAACTTCATAGGCTTTAGGCTTGCATTCGAATTTCAACTTCATGAAGAAGACTTTGAACATAGTAGCTCCAGGACTCTGTCCGCAGGAAGTTATTAAAACCGGCAGTTCGGCTTTTGGAGTTTCGGTCTGATATGCTGAAAAGGAGTAGGATATTCCAAACAATGAGATAAATGTTATCAATATGATGAATGACATATAGATTTTTTTCATTGGATGCTCCTTTGTGCCAATAAATATATTAATCTAATCGGATATAGCCGTCAACTCTCTTGTGGCAGAACGTTCATTTTTGTATAAAGCTTTACATACACTTCAGATGCTAATAAATTATACTAGAAGCAGATTCCTGATTGGGACTGATGAATAGCCATGATTTGTATGATATTTGCTATATAAAAGTTTCCTGAAAAATGTAAAAATGTCAAAGACTACTCTTTTTTGAGGAGACATGACAATGAGAAGAGATATAAAAATCTTTGCGATTATTCTTACGGTATTCTTCTGCTTTAATTTTCTTCACTCCCAGGAATCGCAGACGGTGAAGCTTTTAACACTGAAAAAAGCACAGCTTAATTTGGAACAGATGAAAGGGGATTTTGACAGGGCCTTGAAGCTGAAGGAAGAAGGCTTGATTTCAGAGGAGGATTTTGCCCGGACTCGGACGTCCTATCTTCAAGCTCAGGTCAGCTATCAACAAGCTTTGATAAATTTTATGGGAAGTGAGGCAAGGATTTCCGTTGCAAGTGCCGTGAAATACCAGGATAAAGCCGGTAAAAAATATGTTCGAGTCACTCTTCGGTATTCTTCCAAAGAACTAAAAGAACTTGCTAAATTAAATATTAAAGCAGAAGACCTGTTTCCATTGGACTTCCTTAAGGAAGTAAAAAATGTCTATGTTTCTTTAAGATCTGAAGGAAAAATCATATCAGATCCTTATGAGAAGCGAATTTCATCTTTGCCACTAGAAGAGGAGAGGCAGACGACTTTTAAGTTGTTGAAAGATGTAGAGAACCTGGATGTGAATGTTTTTTATGCAGCAAAGAGTGAGACGACTTCGGTATACTTGCAAAAGGGATTAAGCGCAAACATTGTCACAGTGAATTCCGCTCAGTTCTCCCAGGAAGCGGATTTAGAAAGCCAGGCAACTTATGATTTGTCATTAGAAAAATTCAGCGGCGAGGCAAATATTTTTAGGCTTCAAATCGTAAATCTTCCCACCCAAATCACCTATGAATTTGTAGACCCCAAGACACAGGCGCGTCTTTCGCAGATAAAATTCACAGAAGGGGTAACCTCTATGAAACTTTCTTTGAGACTCTATGTTCCCAAGAATGAAGATGAACAGGTAGTTATTGACAAGCCTATTGAATTTATTGCTCTTGCACTTGACAGTGACCAATTTGCAAAGCTTGAAGAAATACGTTCGGACGATAGGTTCGTCGATGCTAAAAAACTTGAAGAATTGAAGGTTGGGAACGTTAAACTGGAACTCGTTCCAAGAGGGGTGGGAAAAATAGAAATCCAGGCCCTGAACCTTTATCACGAGATAAGGGTTAGTGAAAATGTGAATATGGAAGTAAGAATTAAAAACACAGGAACAAGGCTGCTGAATAATATCAGAATATATACAGATTTGCCTTTAAACTGGCGTGCCGAAATAAAGCCTGATTTGATTGCTTCTCTAGCACAGAACAAGGAAGAAATCGTTAATATTGACTTCATTCCACCGGAGGATGTCTCTGTTGGTGATTATGAGCCGAAAATAAAAACTGAGTGTATAGCTGACAATCGAAGAGTAGAGTCAGAAGATAAAATTGTTCGGGTTCACATCAGTGCCAAAACTAATGTCTTTGGCATTACTGTGCTGGTTCTCCTTTTAATCGGACTTCTAGTTGGGATTGTGGTTTTTGGAATTAAATTGACAAGACGGTGACCAGTCGTTGGTAACTGACCAACCTGGATTCTTACAGAGATATCTTTTTGCCTTTACATGTTTTGGATACCCTTGAAGGGCTTACTTCGGTTTCCGAAAGGAATACTGTCATAACAACCTTTAATATGAGTGAGCTAACCCGCTGTACTATTTTAATCTTGCTATTATTTATTCCTAGCGAGGTTTGCTTTCAATTCAGAATAAGTGCTAACATAGAATCTTAAAGGAGAGGACTATGAAAGTGAGCCTAGTGCCCGGAATAAAATTTAGTATTTTGCTTTTATGCCTGTGTTTTTTGTGCTCTGGGAATATTATTTTTGCTGTAAAGGGGCCGAGAATCAAGTTTGATGAAATGACATGGGATTTTGGAAAGACAAAAGAGGGAAAAGTTCTCAGCCATGTTTTTAATTTTTATAATACTGGTGATGCCTCGCTTAATATCAAGAGAGTCAGGACTTCCTGCGGGTGTACTGCAGCTTTAGTCTCTGCTAAAGAGATTGCTCCAGGCCAGAAAGGGGAACTTAAAGTAACGTTTCGTACTAAAGGTTATACAGGATTTGTAAAAAAATATATATATGTAGAGACAGACGATAAAGAACATGTGCGGATAAGCTTGATGATTGCTGCGGATATTGAAGTCCCCCCCAGTCCAAAGATCAACCTGGACCGATACAGTATTGATCTGGGGTTGATTCTTGAAACAGAAGAAATTCAGACGAGATTCAAAATAAGCAATAGTGGAGAGAGAGAGTTGATTGTATCTCTTCAACACAAAGAGGCTGTGTTTTTTCAGGGGGACAATAACATTACAGCCGACTTGAAAATTGCTCCTGGTAAAGAAACTAAAATTAGAGTCAAACTTCCTCCACTCGATAAACCGGGCATCTTGAGAGAGTATTTATTGCTTCATTGCAATGACCCAAGGCGTCCAAGCCTTTCCGTCTATATCAGCGGGTATATTGTTTCCAAGGAGCAGTTGAAGAAGCTTTTAAATAAGTATAAAAATATTCTCAATGAGAATATATGATAGATGATTCTGGTTATACTGACAGAATTAAAATTTCTTGATGTTTGATAAAAAATTTTTCACCCAGGTCCTCCTTATTGTTGTGTTTGGCTCGATCATTGGAATAGGGACTAATGTTCCTTTGATAAAAAAATTTTTGAAGGGGGAATACAACCTGAGTTTTGTCTCGTCTGAGGAGTATCCTAATATTGCATTTATCTCCCTGGGAGAGGCGGAATCGCTTTTCAATGCGCGTTCAGCGCTTTTTGTCGATAGCAGGGAGGCCGTGCTGTATGATGCAGGCCATATTCTTGGGGCAATAAATATCCCTTATGAAGGAGATGATATCGATAGCCTTCTGAAGAAGATTGATTATCCTCGTGAAGAAACATTAGTTATTTACTGTGATGGAAGCGAATGCCAGTCGAGCATCCTGCTGGCAAAGCTTTTACATGAATTCTTATTTGCGGATATAAGAGTTTTTTTCGGGGGCTGGCGTGATTGGTCTGAAGCAGGGCTTCCAATAGAAGGGAAAAATGTTCCGGAATAAATACTTGATTTTTGTTTTAAGTACGGCTGTTGGAGGCCTATTTATATGGGCAGGATATTTAAAAGTAGTAGCTCCTCTGGAATTTGCACAGAGTATAATGAATTACAGGGTCTTTCCCATGCAGATAGCGTTCCTTCTGGCCGTAACTCTTCCATGGATTGAAATGATCAGTGGCGCATTTCTAATAATTGGAGTTTTCCGCCGTGCAAGCGCTTTCATAATCTCTGTACTTCTCTTCGGGTTTATAATCTTAATTGTTGTGACGATTGCCCAGGGCATAAGTGTTGACTGCGGCTGTTTCGGGAATTTCAGCCGTAAGGCAGATTTTAAGCTTCTGGCTGAAGATATCGTACTTTTTCTCTTTTCTGTGACAATATTATATTCTAAAGCCGAAAATCTTATAACAAATAAGCTGAGATTGAAGAGAAATATCCGGTGAAAGATTAAGGCTGCTTTTCCTCAATAAGTTTAAGGAAATAATTTTCAAGTGTCGTTTTGTCTAAATAGCCAATATGCTTGTGCCTTATTCTTCCTTTTTTGTCAATGATTATAGTTGCAGGAATTGCATTGCCGGGGCTGTAGTCATTTATGATTTCTTGTGTGGCCATTGCAATGGGATAGTTTATTTTGAATTCTTCTTTAAATTCCAGTATTTCATTTGGGCTTAATCTGTCCAGAGAAATCCCGATGACCTCCATTCCCTTATCTTTGTACTGGCTGTACATTTCTATAAAGCCCGGTATTTCGTTACGGCAGGGTGGGCACCAGGTTGCCCAGTAATTTATAAAGAGTACCTTTCCTTTGAAGTCAGATAGCGATATTGTGTTTCCGGTGAGATCTTTGAGAGTAAAGTCCGGTGCCTTAGTATAATCAGTGCCTGCGGTCTCTGCTATTTCCCCTTTACTGCAGAGGGAGAATAACATAACAAATGGAATTAAAAGCCAAATTAGTTTTCTCATCCATAGCTCCTTTTAAAGATAAGCTTGACTGACTATGCTTAAATGCATAGTTAGCTGAATTAGTTTATTAAGAGGATAGCAATTATAGGATTTTTTTCTTCTTAGGACAACTCGTTTTTATCAACCATTCGTTTTGATTTTATGGACATACTGACCTGAATTATTCATGACTTGACCCATTCTATTTCCAGCTTGCCGAAGATGCAAAGTGTGACCCATGAAGGAGTGGTCTTTAAGTTAATTGACAGAAGAAGATTATTCTTGATAAAATTATTTCTGCTGGGAAGACATTGAAAGATAAAGACATTTTGGATTCCTGGAAAGAGATTTGTATATATCTTGACAGGAATATAAGAACATGTCAGAGGTGGGAGACTGATTTAGGATTACCTGTTCATCGTTTTAATGTTAATTCTCCGAAATCAAAAGTTTTTGCTTACAAATCAGAAATTGATAAGTGGTTACAGGAAAGATCAAATTGTAAAGAAATTCAGAAAAAGTCAATTTTTGAAAATAGATTGATAGTAAGTGGATTGGTATTTGCTTCGGCTTTCATTTTAATAATTTTTACATTTTCATTTTTCTCCGGAAGGACAACGTCCTATCCTTCTTCTGTAGTCTATTCATTGGCTTTTATTCCTTTTGAAAGTTTAAACTCCCCTGAATCTGATGAATATTTCGCTGAAAGCGTAAGCAATGAACTAATCGACAACATCTCAAAAACAGGAAAACTTAATATTGTGCCTCTATTATCAGAGAGTGGAGATGATGGCACCCCTGATTCAAAGAAACGTTTCAGGAGAGAACTGAAGGAATTAAATATAGATTATTTATTGAAAGGGGCAGTAGAAAAAAACGATGAAAACATCAAGATGAATATCCAGTTTGTAAGAATAAAAAACGGCAAAAGTATATGGGAAGAGCAGTATGAAGGTAAAATAGAAGACATCTTGTATATTCAGCAGGATATATGCAAGAAGATATCCGGAACACTAGAAATAGATCTGGATCAGGGGATTCTTTTATCTAATAACGGAACGAGCCAAGATTATATTGCTTTTGATAATTATCTGAAAGGGAACTATTTATTAAACAGAATAAATGATGAAAATGATGACCCATGGAAGTTATATTTCCAGGGAAAATTTTATTCGGGAAAATGGAACAGGGAGTCAAATGAGTTAGCAATAGGTCTTTTCAGGGAAGCCATTAACATTGACAGATATTTTGCACTTGCATATTTTGGATTGGCTCATTGCTACGTTAATTACGTGAATTTCAACTGGGATTTCAAAAAAGACTGGCTGGACAAAGCAGAAGAATTGGTTGAAATGGCCCAGGAAATATCTCCTGATCTTCCAGAATATTACGCTGCATTAAGTGAGATTTTCATATTAAAAGAGCTTGATTTTAATAGAAATGAGAATCCGACTGCTCTTGAATTAGCACAGGAAGGCATAGAAAAATATCCCTATCATCCCCGGCTAAATTCTTTAGCTGGGTATTGTTACTTTATAAAATTTGGAGAAGAGGGGAATCAAGCTGATTTTGACAAGGCGTTTGAATATAAAGAAAAAAGTTTTTTACTGTCTCCCTATAAGCTTACAAATATTAATTTAGCAGAATTATTGATGCTCAAAAGAGACTTCACAAAAGCAATTGGAGTTTGCAATTATATCGAGGGACATGATTCTTCATTATTGGTGAAGTTCAGATTGGGAGAAATTTATTATTATATGGGTGATTTGGGTAGAAGCAGGGCTTTATTTCAACAGTTTAACATGCCTTTGAATTTGAAAATCTATTCTTTGTTTTATACGGGTATGATCGAAGTGCAGGAAGGGAATAATGAAGAAGCTCAGAAAATAATCAAGGAAATCGACATTATAAAGCCAAAAGAATCCAGGAAGTATGATGAAAAATTGATGTTGGCTTCCATATACATGGGTTTAGGAAATAAGGAGTTAGGCTATAAATATTTAGAGTCAATTTTCAGAACGCCGGGTGTAGGGAAAGAATCTTATAAATATCGGAAATATATCAATATTGACAGAAATTTTGATCTTTACAGAAATGAAGATAGATTTAAACAAATTATACAAGGAGAAAACATATGGCTAGAAGCAAAACGATATCAGTAACTCCAAATGTACATCACTGCTTAAAAGTACTCAAAGCAGCAGTGAAATCTATGCCTGCTGGAGATTTAAAAAGGAATGCTGAGGGAGCCTTAACTTATTTAAGCCGCACTTTTAAAGGGGAACCTCAGCCCATAAAAGGCCGAAAGTGCCCTGCCGGCTTACGGATTGTTGGTAATTAAACAAATCTTTAATTTCTTCTTTTGGTTCTGTCTATAAATTCAAAATGAGGATCTGCAGTCTTACATTTGTGGTTACAGATGATTGCAATTTTAAGTGCAGTTATTGTTACAAAAAAAAGAGTAAAAATTATTTAAAATATTCAACAATGAAGAAGGCATTGGTTTTTTTTTACCCTTTTTGACTGACTATTATTATATTAATTTCTATGGGGGAGAGCCTCTTCTCTGCTTTGGGCTGATAGAAAAAACAGTATCTTTCCTGGATGATCTTAATAAAAAGTTCAAAAAAAAAGTTCGTTATTCCATTACAACTAACGGGAGTCTCCTTAATGAAGAAATATTACAATTTCTCAGCAGGCATAAGTTTTTGGTTGAATTGAGTTTCGATGGATTTGCTCAGGATATTCAGAGAGAGAAGCACAGTTTTGACAATATAGTTTCAAAAATACATAAATTATTAAATCGGCACAGCATCAAGCTTGAAATAAACAGCGTTTTTACAAATGAGACAATTGGAAGCCTTTCGGAATCGATGGAGTTTATAACGAAACTTGAGGTTCCCAATGTCAATTTTTCACTTTCTATTATTAAGCCATGGGAAAAAAAATCGCTTCTAAAGTTGAAAAGTGAGATGAGCAAATTAAGGAAAATCGTAATTTCATACTATAAAGAAAAAGGTAGTATTCCAATTAAAAACTTTACAGATTATCTAGGGAAGGGGATTTATTATTGTGCAGCTGGAAATGACAGGTTTGCTGTTTCAGCAGATGGTGGGATATGGGGGTGTGATCTTTTTGCTGATTATTTTAAAGGAAAAGAGAAATCCTCTGAATACAGTAAATTTTATTTTGGAGAATTGGATGCTTTTATAAAAGACCATGAGAAAATTTATCCGCGTATATTTCCCAATTATTCCAGGCTTTCCATGGATAACTTTTCAACTCCCAACATGAAATGTTTTCTGTGCCAGAAGTTGGAGGATTGTTCGATTTGCCCTGTAAATGCTGCTTTTTCAAGCGGCCATTTAGGGAAAGTTCCATCTTATGTGTGTGAAATTCAGAATATTAAGATAGATGAGATAAGAAAATTCAAACAGGAATTAAAAGAAATAAAGCCAAAGTTATACTGATTAAGTTAAGAAAGCGTTCACTTTCTGGTATATTGTTCTGGCTATGTTCAGAATCATTCCTATTGGTTTTTGATTAAGCTTTATAGCCTGATACCGGCAGACCTCATGACAGCACATGCAGTGGATACAGATACTCTTGTCTATCCATGCAGCTTTCTCGGTGAGTTTTGCCGCTCCAGCAGGGCAGATTTTTATGCATTCCATACAGCCTGTGCATTTGTCCTTACGTACTTCAGGTGTGAGAGTAATTTGATTTTGAATACACGCATAAAGAAATTGAGGGACCTTTCTCTGAAGAAAACCAATGGCAATGGCTGAATGTCTGAAGTCTCTGACTTCAACATCTCTGATTTTTTCACCCAGGATTTCAATCTCTTCAATCTTTCCGATTCCAAGACCTCGCTCGTGAGCATTTCGTGTTGTGGAGATATCCATGGTGTTAAAGCCGATTATTTTTGAGGCTACGGCATCTACTGCTACGCCGTCCCGGCTTGCGAGAATAACTCCTACGTCTCTTGGTTTTCCTGCTGATGGCCCTTCACCTTCCATCGCTTTTATACCGTCCATGATGGTCAAATGGGGAGTGGCAGTAGAGAATATATCCACAAGCATCTGACCGAAGATATCATTTTGGAAATACTGGCGGTGGTAATGTGTGCGAAGTCCAAGAGGGATTATGCCGAACATGTTTTTTATCGACCCCGTGAACATAGTAAGAGAGTGAGTCTTTAGTTTAGGAAGGTTAACAATAAAATCTGATTCGAGCACGACAGGCGAAACATAGACTTTTTTTATAACTTGACCGCGGCATGTGACTTCTCTGAATCCTGATTCTTTCAGGTTAACAAGGTGAACTCCAAGTTGGTCACAAACTTTGCGGTATCCGGAGATTAAAAAGCCATCTTTGCTTTTTGATTGAATATCATCGCCCACAATGATTTTGCAGTTGAGTTGTTTCAGCAGCCGGAGAACCTGTTTTGTAAAACAAGGATGCGTAATGATGACTTTTTCTGGTGGCGAAGGAGGGGAAAGATGGTTGATTTTCACGAAGACTTTGCTTCCGGGCTTTATAATAGTTTCCAGGCCCCCGAGATAATCAAGCCCTTTTTTAATGCCTTCGTAAAGTTTTTCGCTTCCGTAGTCTGCAACCTTTACGATAGATACCTTAGACTTTTCCATAATACTTATATTGAATTATTTATAAAAATATAAAAACTGCTGATGCTATTAAACGATTAAAATTATATCAACAAGTGGGAAAAATGACTAATCTATTTTCTTCCAATCTTCTGTTTCTAAATCAACATGCCAGAGATGCCCTCTTAGAAATTTAACAAGAACTTTATTATCCAGTCCCCATATGTAAATGTCACAAGCGTTTCTTTTCCGCAGAGACATAGTTCAGAAAGAATCGAACGATTGTATTTGAAGAATATCCTCAGCTCCCAATAATGCAGGGGACTTGTTGAAATGATTAGCAAATACTGCGATCCTGTCCAAATAACGCTTCCTGGTAGTGGCAGAAAGATTGCGAACCCTTATGTCTTCCAACATTCGTTGACGTAAAGTATTCATGAAACCTCCTTCATAAAGTTATAGATTTTGTGATACCAATCTTAGACTCTTCAAAGAAGGTTTGTGAGTGAAATGAAAGTTTATTCAGGTTTAAATGATCAAACGATTATCCCTATACCGCGAAGCGGTTTAGTTCAAAAGTACTTGACATTTACATATATGAGATGTTTTTATAATAAATTGATAAAGAGGAAAGGTCCAAACCCTGCAAAGGTTGCTACAGCAAGGTGTATGTTAACTATCATCTCTCGGATGTTAAAAGAGAACCGCCCTTATATCCTATATAAAAGATGATGAGAAAAGAAACGAATCGGCTGCCTTCAGCAAATTCCTAACTGATCGATGAAGGTTGCGTTCTTTTGATAGGTTAAGGGGCCGAGACCTGATGTTAGAGTGTGTGCGAACTTAACATTCTTATTAAGGGCACAGAAAAACGTCGGTTTTAGCTATGTATCCAGAAGCTGTGCACGGATGTCGCAGATTCCCTGAAATCATTGACTCTGCGACACGGACCACAGATTGGTTCCTGGCCTACATGCCGCAAAAGACCTAAAAATGTATACAAAAAAGGAATAAACAGGAATAAAAATGTGCTCACTAAAATATTATAAGCCTGAACGCCCATCTTCCTGGTCTGGAAGGATTGATGATCTCGAGGATGCAGATTCTCTCCGGTGGCACCAGCTCATTGAGTTCATCGATTTCAGGAGAGATGACTTAAAACCACTTCAACCAGGAAGGATGGGTTTCTGTTTTCTGGGTTATTACTGTGATAGAGGGGTGAAGAAAAATTTAGGAAGGAGTGGGTCAAACAGGGCTCCATCATTCATTCGTAAAGAACTGTCCAATCATCCACGGAGCTTCGATGAAAACACCCAAATCTTTGACGGGGGCAACATCACCTGCACAGAGGAAAACCAAGCACAAGTTAAAGTAGAACTTTCTATACTTGTGGAGAAGATGCTCTCAATGAATCTCTTCCCTATTATTCTCGGTGGTGGACACGATCTTGCCTATGGCCATTACCAGGGAATCGTAAACGTACTCAAAAAAGAGGGAAAGGAACAACCTCGGGTGGGAATAATCAGCTTTGATGCCCACCTTGACTTAAGACCTTACAAAGACGGTCCAAGTTCCGGCTCTATGTTTGCACAGATCGCCGATGAGAGCGCGCGCAACAAAAAGGAGCTGTCACTTTTTTATCTGGGGATCCAAAAAACAGGAAACACACTCGCCCTTTTTAAAAAAGCAGATGAAATAGGCGCGCAGTATATATTAGCTAAAGACATTGAGGATTCAACCTTACCTGATGTCGTGGAAAAGGTGGATGAATTTATAGCTAAAAACGATCATATTTATCTCACAATCTGCGCGGATGTTTTTTCCTCGGCCTTTGCGCCCGGGGTGAGTGCACCCCAACCGTTCGGACTGCACCCGGAAACGGGCCTCAAACTGATCAAACATATTGTGGCCTCAAAGAAGGTCACCAGCTTCGACATAGCGGAAGTTCTACCCAGGTTTGATGAAGACAACAGGACAGCAAAATTGGCGGCAATCATCATTTTCGCCTTGATCAATAAATTATCGGATAGCCCCTTTTATGGGAAGGAGTAAGCCATGAAAACAGTAGCCCTAGATGGAAATTCGCTCAGTCTTCAGGACTTGATAGATATTGGAGAGAAAAAAGCGATGGTTTTGCTAGAGGATGAAGCTCGTGAGAAAGTCAAAGCTTCAAGAGAAGTCGTGGACAAAATCGTTGCCGATAATCAGGTGGTATATGGAGTGACAACAGGATTCGGACAGTTTGCCGATGTGGTGATTCCTCCTGAGCAAGTCGAGCAACTCCAGTACAACCTGATTCGATCTCATTCAGCCGGCGTAGGCAATTTTTTTACTGAAGATTTGGCGAGAATGATCATGGCTTTAAGGGCCAATGTGTTGGCTAAAGGTCGATCAGGAATATCTGTTGAAGTGCTCGAGTTGCTCATCGAGATGATAAATAGAGAAATTTATCCCCTTATTCCGGAAAAAGGATCAGTAGGAGCGAGTGGAGATCTAGCACCCCTGGCACATCTGGCATCGGTGATGATCGGAGAAGGAAGAGCTGGGTATGACGAAATTGAAGGTGATGGAGAAGAAGTCCTGAAGGAGGCCGGACTCGAACCTTGTAAACTTCGATCTAAAGAAGGCCTTGCCTTGATAAACGGAACACAAGTTATGACGGCTGTTGGTGCGAAAGCACTGCACATTGCACTGAATCTTGCCGAAACAGCCGATATCGCTGGCGCTTTATCGCTGGAGGCTCTGAGAGGAACGCTGACAGCCTTCGATGACCGCATCCATCGAGAGAGGCCTTACAAGGGACAGACGGAATGTGCGGCAAACATGAGGAGGCTGCTTAGCGAAAGCGAAATTTTGGCATCCCACAGGGATTGCGCCAAAGTCCAGGATAGTTATACCCTTCGGTGTATTCCACAGGTGCATGGGCCGGTCCGGGATACGTTGGAATACGTCGAAAAGATGTTGACCATCGAAATGAATTCAGCCACGGACAATCCAATGGTCTTTGCTGAAGATGAAGAGCTCATATCCGGAGGGAATTTCCATGGAGAGTCAGTGGCTTTTTTGATGGATTTTCTAAAAATTGCGGTAGCAGAGCTAGGGAACATTTCTGAACGTAGGACGGAAAGGCTAGTCAACCCTGCCCTATCCGAGCTCCCGGCCTTTTTAGTCCAGGAGGGAGGATTGAATTCCGGTCTTATGGTGTCTCAAGTGACGGCTGCGGCACTGGTCTCTGAAAATAAAATCCTCTGTCATCCTGCCAGTATCGACTCTATCCCTACCTCAGGCAATAAAGAAGACCATGTCAGTATGGGTACGATTTCGGCTCGCAAGGCGCTAGAAGTCGTTGATAATGTAGAGACAATATTAGCTATTGAGCTACTCGCATCGGCTCAAGCGCTGGAATTCTTAAAACCTCTCAATCCGGCAAAACCTCTGGCCCCTGTTATTGACAAAATCCGAGAACATATCCCTCCCTGGGATAAAGACCGAAACATGGCTGCCGACATCCTTAAGACGAAAGAACTTATTCATGACTTAGCTTTCGCTAATCTCACAAAGAATTAGACAAGGATACTTCTAGTCACTCCAAATCAATACTTCAAATCCCAATAGCACTAGACATCATTTTGAAGTGAGAATTATTTAAAGTGTATTCGTCCCTCATAAAAAAGGAGATCCTATGGGAAGAAACAGTATTAAATCCTTAATGAAAAAGCCGATTATCGACTTCAGCATGGAAACGTGTTACCCCATAACACGAGGAACAAATATGAAACAGACGTTAACCATTAGACTGCCCAATGATTTGAGGCAAGAACTGATTAAAATCAGCAAAAGTGAAAACAAGCCTATAAGTGACTTGGAATTAGTTGCAGTTTTCAACCTCTATTTCTCCGTCGTACAAGCCGTATGACCCCCACCAAGAAATTCATTCTTGGTACAGAGCGCATATAGCGTTTATAGTTATTGCCAAACTTCTCGACGAGTCGCTGGTCTTCCTGTCTTGAAATTAAGTAGACACATGTCATACCTAGAACCCCAACAATTATCGTCAACCAATGTTGACTCCAGAAAATAATTGCAACGTACATGAGTAACCAACCCAGATAGAGCGGATGCCGAACAATGGCGTAGATTCCTGTGTCAACGACAACTGAGGTCTCAGTCCAATCATTTTCCTTTTTCACCTTGCCCTTACTGCGAAAAACAAACATAGGCAGAAAGATTAAGACAAGACCGACCGCGAAGATTATCCATCCGGCATATCGTATTTCCTCGATACCGGCAGGATTATCTAAAAACCAGAGTAACAGATAGGCCAGGACCAGCAAGATACTAGCGATATAGTACAGGAATCCGCCCTTTATCCATTGTTTCATATTCAATATTCTCCTCTTTAATTTTTCAAATTATCAGATAGGACACTCATCATTTACGATAGAGACCTTAGACTTTTCCATAATACTTATATTGAATTATTTATAAAAATATAAAAACTGCTGATGCTATTAAGCAATTAAAATTATATCAACAAGTGGGTAAAATGACTAATCTATTTTCTTCCAATCTTCTGTTTCTAAATCAACACGCCAGAGATGCCCTCTTTGAAATTTAACAAGAACTTTATTATCCAGTCCCCATATATAAATGTCACAAGCGCCTCTTTTCCGCAGAGACAGAGTTCAGAGAGAAGCGAGCGTTTGTATTTGAAGAATATCCGTATTATCTTAGAGAGAGTGAATACCACATGATGGTGGGGGGTGTCAGGTACCAGTTCCTCCCTTATCCACTCTGCCTGTGTGATGCATACACACAGATCTCCCCACTCCTCTTGCCGCTTGGTATGGCACGATGGGCAGAAACCCCGGCCGTGACAAGAAAACATCAGCAACTTTTCAGAGCCGTAATCCGTACACTTTATTCTCTCTCTTAATCAACTAACGGATAACCGTTTGTCCCTATTTTGGAGGCAGTTCAATAAATTCAAATCGAATATCTTTTACTAAAATGTAATATATTTATAATCAGAAATTTTTCTGTTTTTGAACCTTATAAGTAGGGGTAGATAGAGAAAGAAAAATTCCCTTTCAAGGTGTTCTTTTTTTAACATATAAATTTGGTTAAAATCGACATTTCTGGTCCAGTGTTTCCATTCGTCAATCCAATTGTGAATGACTACAACCGAAGCATTCTTCCCTCTTTTTTTTAATTCTCGAATCTCCTTTAATCCCTTAAAAATGCAAGGCGGGCAATTCGATAGCTCAAAAAACAATATATAAGATTCATCATGGCCTAATATATCTTTAAATTCTATTTCTTTATTTCCCGGTGTAATTAGAAGAATATTCTCAATCTTATTGACTTTTAGATAGTTTTTTCTTTTTTTGGTAAACCGTAAGTAAAGTACCAGACCTAAGCATATTACCAAAATAAAGATTATCAAATTAATATATTTATCTGACTTTCTTGTTGCTATATTTCGAAGCATTTCATTTTTTTTTATATATTTTTATAGAAACACAGGTAGCTTCTTCATCAAAACCCGGATCTCCATTCTCAAAAAAATAGTACTCCCCGTCCTTTTCTGTTAATAAAAGATCATTACAAAAATAAATTTTATTAAGCGCAAATTTCTTCGTATCGAAAAAAAGCATAGCAAATTTCGGCTTGAGCGGATTTGCAGTTCGTATCTGGATAGTTAAGTATTTTTCATTAACAATAAAATTTTCAATCCGGGAATAAGAAAGCTCCCAATCCTCATAAATTTTAGGCAACTTATCTAATGAATATCTCCTCCAGGGAATATAATCTTGAATAGGCCTGTAGAATTCGGGCATCCTTAGAGGAACTTTTTTAATTAAGATATCCTTCTCTGTATCAAAAATATGCACTTCAGGTTCCGATGCCAACATCATCCAAACATTTTTATTGAATAGTTTTATATGGGCTGTTAACAGGTTAGGCCCCCTATATATACCATTAAAATCTTTGTAAAAAAGCTGTTTGATTTGCTTCCCGTTTTTATAAACAGAGAGAAAATATCCATGGACACGATGCGGTTTCTCCTCCCAAATTGAAGAAAAACCGGCCAAATACCACTTTCCATCCGAAAAAACTGCGCCCTTTATGAATGGAAAATTACGAGTAGAATCGAGCCAGAGCGTTTTATCATATTTATATGAATTATTATCTTTTTTAAAATAAATTAGTTTTCCCGACCGTTCAACATCGATTAAATAAGGACCTGTGAGAAACATGGCCACCCAGCGCTCCATTTCTCCTGGACCTTGGCCAACTCTAGTTAGATCCTCCACCCCAGAGGAAGAAATAATCTTGATGCCATCTCGAAAAAACATCAACGAAAGTTGTCTGTCCATATCTAAGAAGGCATCCCAAACATAACCGGTTGCTATATTATTTGGGAAATGCCATCTGTTTATCAATATGAAATCATCATCCAAAGATTGCGAATAAACTAGATGGAAGGATGATGATACAAAAAAAAACAGTAATAAAATAATCAGCTTAATTAGCGTATGATTCTGCATTTCAATATTTCTGCGTCGGTATCACTTATAGAAGAATATTCTCCCAAATACCTAGTAAAATACAAATATTCTTTTCCAACCCCTGATAGATAGTACCCCTTTAAAAAGAATGGTCCTTCCTCAATTTCTAGATTTAAATCCAATAAAAGAATGATAGTTTCTGCAATTCCCTCATGATCCCTCAATATACGAAGTAACAGATGATTCTTATAGTAATACATTCTATCGATTAAATCTCCTGAAGAAATGACCTCTTCATAATACTTTCCCGGGTTGTAACCTTTTCTTTTTTTTGCTTTCAGTTCTTCCTTTTTATTATATGAAACCTTCCGCCACCAACTTTTGCCAAACGACTTCTCTTTGATTAGATCACCTTGAAGATTGAATTTCCAAATGCAATTGAGCGTCTGATAAGCAAAGTAAACAGTTTTATTAATAACAATAATTTTTCCTCCGAGAATTGAGTCATTAGGAAAAGACTTCCACCCCTTCTTTTTCTCAAAAAAGCTGTTTATCCACTTCCCCTCCCCAGTATATATCGAGATGGTTTTGTCTTTTAAAGGAGAACTTCCTCTCCACCTTTGAGCCGCAGCAATAGTGTTGTTTTCAACTGACAGATCATAAATGATGGGGGAATTTTTTTCCCCAGCCAAGTCAAATCTTTTCTTATAAGTGAACTGTTTATCGAAAATGTTCAATCTATTGGGAAAATCGAGAATATAATACACCCCATTTGATTTGCTTATGTCTGAAATCAAATAAAATTCTCCCGGACCTTCTCCCCTTCTTCCTAATATCTTAGTTGATTGACCTTCTTGTGAATATATCTGAAGGAATGATCCTCTCCATATAATGATTTCGTTCTCATAACTTTCTATGATAAATATAGGCGTAAAAAGAAAACGTTCATGGAAGTTACCTTCCATGGGAGGAATAGTGATTCGTAATGAGCCATCTATCTTGATATGCTCATTTAAAGCGAATACATTAAAACTGAAAAAAATAATAATCCCCAAGAGTATCAAAAGAGCGAAAAGCAATTTGGTTTTTTTCATTGCCTTCCTCCTTACATCATTATAGAAGAAGGGATTTAATTTTTTGGGTTACATCGATTTTTTGCACTTTCCCCGCGAATTTTACTTGCTAACAACTTGTTAATTTATATCATAGTAAAAGAATGATTGTCAAATTGGGAATGGCAGCAGAGAATATATCAACAAGTGGATAAAATGACTAATCTATTTTCTTCCAATCTTCTGTTTCTAAATCAACACGCCAGAGATGCCCTCTTTGAAATTTAACAAGAACTTTATTATCCAGTCCCCATATGTAAATGGGCTGTTGATTTTTGTTCATATTGGGGGTTTTAATCCTTTTTTCTTCGTTTAGGTCTTTCCCTATAATTCGCATGTCCCCGTATCCAGGCCCAGCCAAAACAAGTCTATCTCCTTCAGAGAGCCAGTCAAATGAAAGCCTTCCTCCCTTATCCAAATACATTATTTTTTCGGCTCTATTTTCGGCTAGTGTATACACCCAAAATTCATTTTCTATTGAAAAGGCGATTTTATCTCCGTTCTGGCTCCATTTCACATTAAAAGATTTTAAAAGATCTGCAATATAGGCTTCCTTTATTTCAAGAGTCTTAAGATTGAGAATTGCCAGTGCTTCTCTATCTATATTTTTGTCCTTAAATCCGAACGCCAGAAAGTCATGCTTAGGAGAAACACGTACTAGATAAGTTCTTGTTAAATCGTCAGTCAGGACTTGTGAGTTCCCCTTATCAAAGTTAATTTTGACAATTTTAAAACGAGATTTAGGGCGGGATGTCTTTTCTTCAAGTAACAAGATGATAGAATCTTCAAACATAGGCCAGGCAATCAAATGAGAATTTATATAGTGCGGAAAATCGAGGGGTTGACTTTTCAAGCCTGTTCCGTCCGTATTCATCCACCACAAAACCGGCAAATTATTCTCTATCATTATACCCCTGGATATAGCGATAAAAGCAACTCTTTCTTCTCCCGGAGAAAGGATGCAGGATTCGATGTGCACATTATGAAAAGGTGAATCTTTTTTGTGTGATTCTATCAAAGCTTTCTCTTCAGATCCATCTGTATTCATGATCCATAGATCATCGTGCCAGATATTCTTTCGTTTAGTTTCTTTGATAAAAACTATCTTTTTCCCTCTTGCTGAAAATCTATAATATGCAAATCTGGATTTTTTGCTGAGTTTTTCGAGTTTATCCTGTTTCGAGTCGTACTTGAAAATTCCATGTGTGAACGAGCTTAAATAAACATCTCCTTGATGCTTGTATGAAAAATAAGGGTAAAATTCTTTACTTGGGGAAAACATCTTGCCCTTTGTGACATATGCTGTGCCTAAGAAGAAAGAGACCACAAGAAATATAACCGCATATTTAGAGAATGTTAATATTTTTTTCCCTGTCTGGGAAAAATCGCATTTCATGAGTGTTAAAATCGAGGCTATGATAAAACTCAATGCTATAAATAGAACAAAACTTTTGAATCCTCTCGTATAGAAATATGTCATCCAAAGGAATACTAGATATTTTAAATATAAAAATCCCAGAGCTGTTCCGATGATAATTGAAGTTAGAATAATTATGAATTGTTTTTCATAGAGTATTGAAAGTGAAAAGGAAATTGTAAATGCAAACAGAGGCAGTATAACATAAAGAGAGAATGAGAAAAGACCTGAAAACTCGGAGTGGACATCAAAATCTTTCAGGGTTTCATTTAGTCCGGGCAGAAAATGCTTGGTCAGGAAGAAAACCAAAAAGATGGAAAGCAAGATACTCATAAGGGAAATGTATTTGTAAATCCAGATTTTTTCTTTTCTGATTGGACGTGAAAAAAGGTATTCCCATGCATTATCCTTAAACTCTGAGTAAAAGCCACCTGAACCGATTATGAGTGCAGAAAAAGGAAGAAACAGCATTAAAAACATCCCGGAGAAATAAAGTGTTAATTCTTTTTGACTGGATAGATTCAAAACAATCAAGCATAATATCATTAATATTGCCAAAGAAAAAATAAGTATATTTTCTCTCCATTCTTTTAAAAATATTTTTCCAAACATTGGTTCCTCCAAAGCCTGTATTCCTTTTGGCTAAGAAACAAAGCTTATAAAGATTTCTTCAAGTGATAATGGCTCAATTTCCAGGTGAGCCGATGTTGATGACATGATCTTATTCTCTTTTTCTTCATTCCATGGATAAATAACAAGAACCTTTCTGTTCCCGTCCGTTTGCTCCGTTAGAATCCCTTCGATTTTTATTTTATCTGGAGGGGGTTCATCAAATAATATGTGGACTCGTTTTATTGAGTTCTTTATCTTTTGGAAGTCTTCATCCACAATGAGGTTTCCATGATGAAGTATGCTCAGATGTTCAATGACCCCCTCTAGTTCATGGACTAGATGCGAGGAAAATAGGATAGTAGTCCCGAATTCAAGAATCTCTCTTATAATATCTTTAAGGAAATCATGCCTTGTTGGAACATCCAATCCGGAAGTAGGGTCATCAAGAATTAAAAGTTCTGGCTCTGAAGCTAAAGCTATAATCAGTCCCAACTTGAGCTTCATTCCTCTGGAGAGATTCTTTATTCGCATTTTTTTATCCAGAGAAAATCTTTTTAGAAATTTATTTGCTTTCTGAGCATTCCATTTTGGATAAAATGATGAATTAAAATCCATCAGCCCTTTTATTGTCATCCACGAGAAGAAAATCGACTCTTCTGCGATATAGCCTACTTCACTTTTATATGAAGTATCGCTGAATCTAATTCTTTTACCTTTATAGAATATTTCTCCTTTATCAGACGGAATAACTCCCATTATCATCCGGATTAAAGTTGTTTTACCCTCACCATTTCTGCCCAGAAGTCCATATGCTTTTCCTTTCTCGAGAGTCATGTTGAAATCTTCGAGGACTTTTTTCCTGCCGAAGTTTTTGTAGAGGTTTTCTACTTTTAGAATTTCAGTCATTTCTCCCTCCCCGGTTGTATTCTCTGTTATCAGTGTTCATCCTTTGTTTAAAAATCCGTTTTATTTCATCTGAATCACACTTATACTTTTTTGCTTCTCCGATAGCTTCGTCAAAAATTTGATTTAATATTTTTTTGCGTTCTTCTTTGATTAAGGGAGACGGATTGTCAATGATATAGCATCCTTTTCCTTTGCGTGTGTAGATAAAACCTTCTTTTTCAAGTTCTCTGTATGCGCGGGCAACTGTGTTGGGATTGACAATAAGCCGGGAAGCAAGGTCTCTTATTGATGGCAAATGTTCATCTGGTTTTAAATCTCCCAGGGTAATTTTGCTCTTTATCTGCTTTTTTATTTGTTCATAAATAGGTATAAAGCTTTTTGTGTTTAGTTTAATCAATTCAAATGCTCCTGTATTACTGTATTAATAATATAATACAGAATCAAGGTTTGTCAAGTCTTTTTTTAATCGTGTCGGAGGGCCTGAATTGGATTAACACGGGCTGCCCTATGAGAGGGATATATTCCTGATATCAAGCTGACCATGTCCTTAGTAATATAAAATCTTGATATCCTAGGTATTTATTGAATAAAATACTCTATATTTGTATATTACATAAAGGCGGTAGAAATTATCAGGGTGATACAGTAATGAAAAATTGTATGTGTATATTTCTGAAAAGAATCTGTCATGTAAGATCTAGTGAAAATTGACAGAAAACTGATAAATAGAATATATTATTAACAGGAGGTTTAATCATGAAATTGAAAGAAGTTCTTAAGGGATTAAGTTTATTTTTTATTATGACATGTGTTGCCCTTCCTCTTGTGCTCCAAGCAGATGTTTATATTAAGCAGAAAAGCCATGCAGATGCTTATTCGATCATGGGAAAGAGTGAGCCAGCAAAAGATGAAATGACTATTATGTGGATGGCAGATGATAAGGCACGGATTGACCAGGGTGAAGAAAGATCGACCATAATCAGGCTGGATAAGAATGTAATGTATATGATAGATCATGCCAAGATGACTTATGCAGAAATACCTGTTGGAGGAATTGGCGACATAATATCACAGGGTATTGAAGGAATTGATGCTTCTGATGAAGAAAAAGCTGAGGCAAAGAAATTCATGAAGGGTTTTTCTTCTATGATGAAGCCAAAAATTGAAATTACTGATACGGGCGAAAAGGAAAAAATAAAAGGCTGGAACTGCAGGAAATACATAATGAAAATGACAATAATGATGTCAACTACCACCTCAGAGATATGGACGACAGAAGATATTAAAATAAATTATGAGTTTTACAGAACACTCGGTTCAGCAATGATGGGCGGACAACCCGGATTTAAAGAAGTGTTTGAAGAGATGAAAAAAGTTAAAGGCATAACCGTGTTGTCCTCATCAACTTCATCAGTCATGGGATCAGAAATGAAGAGAACAGAAGAACTGGTCGAAGCCAAAGATAGAAAAGCCCCAAAAGGTATTTATGACCTGCCAGAAGGATACAAAAAGACAGAATAATTTAAGTATTGCCGATTCCATCGATTTCTAAAAGTATTGCGGGGAAACCTACACGTCTGCCAAGAGCGATCATTCCTTCTGCTGCGGCAATTCCCATACAATTAATTTGTGCACTTCCATTTTTTAGATTTGACCTTGCGGGTAGTCTATCAAATAATCGATTCCGGCAGGAGGTGCATCACATAATCGTGTTACCTATCGTGTCTGGCAAAATATTTAGGCTGACACATAGAGAGATAAAAAAAACAAAATAATATTTTTTAGACTAATACAATTCATAATTGTCATTCGCGAAGGCGATGAATTGAATAAGGAGGAATAATGCGAAAGTTATTTTGTTTTTTAATCGTTTTTATGTTTATTTTTGTACTCAGCAACGGAAATGAGGAAATCAGCGGGAAGATTGCTTTTTATTCCACACGGGACGGACACCACGAAATATATGTTATGAATGCCGATGGTAATAACCTCAGGCGACTCACATACGGTAACGCAAATAATCTTTGTCCTGCCTTCTCACTTGATGGCAAGAAAATCGCTTTTTTATCAGATCGTGATGGAAATGAAGAAATTTATTTCATGAATGCTAACGGCAGGGAACAAAGACGATTAACAAATAATCAGTCAGACGACTATCATCAAAAATGGTCTCCTAACGGAAAGCAAATCGTATTTGTTTCAACAAGAAGTGGAGATCCCGAAATTTATACTATCAATGAAGATGGCAGTAATTTACAACGATTAACAAATACTAAAGCCAATGATGTTTATCCAAGTTGGTCGCCAGATGGCAGCAAAATCGCATTTAATTCCGAACGTGATGGAATTAGAGAAATTTATGTAATGGATAAAGACGGTAAAAATCAAAAACGGTTAACGAATAGCCAAAAGGGAAAATTCTTCCCCGCCTGGTCACCTGATGGTAGAAAGATTGCCTTCTTTTCATTTAAAACAGACATCAAGAGACGTAATATTTATATTATGGATGCGGATGGAAGTAATATTCAGCAAATAACTAATACAGAATATATTGATGAGGCCCCTATTTGGTCACCGGATAGCAGATACATTGTTTTTCAAACAAACCGCGACGGTAATTACGAGATCTATATCATGAATGCCGACGGCACCAATCAGCGCCGACTGACCAATCACCCTGCCGGTGAATATAGGCCCAGTTGGGCAAGTGGAGGTGCTGAAAATTCAAAAAAGACTTCCCATAACTATTGATGAGTTAATAACAAGAATAAGGGGCGTTGAGGCCTACACGATAAACGATCATCATGACGGAGTGCCGGAGGTTGCTTATCTCGTCGAGACAGACGGTGTGGTCATGTATCATTCCGGAGATTATGTGGGCCGGTATGCCCATTTGGGAAATATAGAATAAGTAATATTTATATAACATCAACTATTAATAATAAAATATTGCTTGACAAATAGATTTAATATAGTACAATAAAAATATAATAGTGCCGAATATTTAGTACATTATTTAATAAATAATGCTTCTAAAATAATATGGAGGTACTTATGAAAGGCGAAACAAAAGAAGAACGATTTAAGCGAATTGCCGAAAAACGTGTCCAGCGGGTTCTAGATAGCTTAAGAAGTTTATCACAGTGCTCGAATAAGAGAATGTATAACTGGAATGAGGAGCTACTTAAGAAAATTTGGAATGTAATTGAAAGAGCTTTAAAATCTTGTAGAGAAACTTTTGAAGAATCAGAACCTGATGAATTTAGATTTTAAGATAAAGCATTAAGCTAATGATTTTCAATATTTAAGGAAGCAAGAATGATATTATTTAAAACAATTCAATTTTCTTTTGAAGAAAAGGAGTATGAAATAAGAGTTTATTACAGTGACGTATTAATAAATGTTGTTGCTTTCTACAATAATTATCCTGCTAATGGATTCAGACATCAAATTAATGTATCTAAAAAGGTTTCTATGAATGAACTTTTAGAGAAAGATGTAATTAATGAACTCGTTGAAATGTCCAAAAAAGACATAATGGAAAGAAGATGGGAACGGTTGTTAAAAAACAACTGTAAAGTTTCTTAGCATTTCATGAGTTACTATGAAGAACGTTACTGCAATTATTGGAAGTCCAATAAAAGAGAGAGAATCAAGAAAAAATATAAAAAACTCTCGAAGAAAATTGCTTTAATTCTTTCGGGAGAAAAAAAATACGACCGAGACTTTTAAATAAATATTATTTTTGGGGCATGAAAATGAAAGCTAAACATGCTGGGTCATGGCTTCCATTTGAAGAAGAATACTGGAAAAAGAAAGATTGGTTTGATAAATCTTTTAATCAGGCTGTTAGTCTTGAGAAGAAACGAATAGAAGAAGCTTGAACTGACTTTATATCTTTTTATAAAGTAAACAGCAGTTTACATCTTCTAACTTCTACCTAAAGCCTAGCTTAGCTGCTTATAGGGGAATACAAGGCAGCTAACCCTTTTGGCGTGTTTCTTGAATCACAATCTCTGCCATGAGCAGGGTATATAGTCAGCGTCATCCGGAGAGGACGGTGTTTTACCGTGTGCTTTTCCATCACATTGACAGCTTCCTTAAGGTTTATGAGTCAAGATTTGAGCGTGAGTATGGTTATCTCCGTCCCATTA
>AWNV01000013.1 GCA_000493965.1 Candidatus Aminicenans sakinawicola JGI OTU-1 | reverse complement strand
CTTTCTGAGTCGATCTTCGAGGGAACACGACGAAGTCGGGCCTGATGGATGTGTGAGCACTGTACAATCAAAGGTGCGGTGTTAATGATGGCTTGGGGACATCATAGCGTTGCTTAAGATAAGCACGCGGAGTTCCAGCAGAGCCGAGAAGATCGGGGAGGAAATGGCGTTAAAAATCTTAGTGGAGCGCAGACATGCCCTCAAATTTATTTTATCTAAATCTATTATCGGCATTCTTTATGAATAACCCACGTCCACCTGGATTATTCATACGGAATTTGAGGGGTTAAGAATACTTTCTCTGGATTTTCTGGCTGACCTTTACTGTATTGAGATGGACAGAGATTGTATCCTGGATATCATATGCATAACCACCTGCAAAAAGAATTCCGACAGGAAGACTAAGCTTCCGAGCCTCTCCTACCACAATCATATCCCTTTCCATCAGGCCTTCCAGAGTCAGCCGTAAACCTCCCAGCCTGTCCTTTTCATATGGATCGGCTCCTGCTAGATAAAAAACTAAATCAGGCTGAAATTCTTCATAAAGGCGTGGAAAATTAGATCTGATAGCCGAAATATATTCCTCATCTCCATCCCCAGACCACATCCCGACATCCAGAGAACTTGTAGATTTATTTGCAGGATAAATATCCATCTGGTGAATAGAAAAAGTAAAGACATAATCTTTTTTGGAAAAAATATCAGCAGTTCCATTTCCTTGATGAACATCACAATCAACAATCATTGCTTTTTGAATTTTTCCTTCTTTCTTGAGTTTTTCCAATGCAACAGCAGTGTCATTTAAAATACAGAAGCCCTCTCCATGATCTACGAAAGCATGATGAAATCCTCCTCCAATGTGAACAGCAAGTCCATCTTCTAATGCCTGTTCCCCTGTAATAATAGTTCCCCCTACTGTGAGTCTGGCAAACTCAAAAAGTTCAGGGGAATATGGAAGTTCCATTGTCATCATCTCGGTATGGGAAAGTTTTCCCATCTCCAATTTCTTCAAATACTTCACTGAATGGACTAAAAGAATATCCTCTTTTAAACCTGGCTCCGGAGAAAGGAAATTTTCTTTCTTAGCTCCCATATACAGAAGATTCTCATAAATGACTCTATATTTATCTACTGGAAAAACGTGATTCCCAAGATTCACCATCCAGTAAGCATCACTAAATATAAATTTGAAGGCAAATCTTTTTTTTCGGAACCCTCTAAAAAATCTCCTAAAATCAACCATTAAATAACAGTCCAGAATTCTTTATTGTCTCGAATCTCTAATAAAAAAACTATATGAATTATTTTATTTCTCCTTTTCTTTTCATACTGACAGCCTATTTGCCGCCCGTTTTCTCTTCCAATGCAGCCTGGGCCGCAGACAGCCTGGCTATAGGAACCTGAAAGGCGGAACAACTTACATAATTTAGTCCGATCTTATGACAGAAAGAGATAGAGCGTGGATCTCCTCCATGAACTCCACAAATCCCAATCTCCAAGTCATTCCTTGTTTCCCGTCCTTTATCAACCGCCCATTTCATTAATTCTCCGACTCCATCTATATCCACCGTTGCAAAAGGATTATCCATCCAGATCCCATGAGTAATATAATAGTTGATAAATGAGGCCCCGTCATCTCGTGACACTCCAAGTGTTGTTTGAGTAAGGTCATTTGTGCCGAACGAGAAGAACTCGGCCTCCTCTGCAATCTTATCCGCAGTAATGGCGGCCCTGGGAATTTCAATCATAGTTCCCACCATGTAATCAAGATCAACATTATATTCTTTAATAATCCTTTCAGCTACTTTAATAATGATTTCTTTCTGATTGATAAGTTCCTCTACAGAACCAATGAGAGGAACCATAATTTCTGGAAAAACTTTTTCTCCTTCCTGGGCCAGCTTGCAGGCTGCCTCAAACATAGCCGACGCCTGCATTTCAATAATCTCAGGATAAGTAATCCCGAGGCGGCAGCCCCGATGGCCAAGCATAGGATTAAATTCAGATAATGTTTTTATCCTTTCCAGTAATTTTTCCAATTCTTGAATCTTTTCTTCATCTCCACTTCCAGAAGTTTTTAGCTGCATTATCTCAGTCATCACATCTTCTTTTTTTGGCAAAAACTCATGAAGCGGCGGGTCAAGGGTACGGATAGTAACAGGATTTCCTCTCATTTCTTTAAACAGTTCATAAAAATCATTTCTCTGGAAAGATAACAGCTTGTTCAGGTTTTCCTGTCTTCCTTCCTTGGTCTCAGCCAAAATCATTGCTTTAATAAATGGAAGCCTTTCTCTTCCAAAAAACATGTGCTCTGTCCTGGCCAAACCGATACCTTCCGCGCCAAATGCAAATGCTATTCTGGCATCTTCCGCAGTGTCCGCATTTGCACGGACTTTCAACTTTCTTTCTGCATCTGCCCACGATAAAAGCTTTGTAAAATTCTGGTAAATTTCAGAGTCCTCTGGTTCTCTCTCCCCTTTTATAACTTGTATGATCTCTGAAGGCTTTGTCTGTATTTTGCCCAAAATAACTTCTCCAGTAGCTCCATCGATAGAAATCCATTCGCCTTCTCTAACTTCTTTCCCGCCAACCTGGAAAAATCTCTTCTCTTCATTAGGCATTATTGTGTCACAACCAACAACAGCAGGCTTACCCATCTGTCTTCCCACAACAGCGGCATGGGAAGTCATGCCTCCAGTGGCAGTCAGAAGGCCTCTGGATGCACTCATCCCGTGGATATCATCCGGGGAAGTCTCATTTCTTACTAAGATGACATTTTTCCCTTGCTCTTTCCAGTTGACAGCTTCATCTGCTGAAAAAACCACCCGTCCTGCCGCTGCTCCTGGTGAAGCTGCAAGTCCCTTTGCGAGCAACTCATGCTTTGCCTTTTCTTTTATATCAAAAACAGGATGTAGCAGCTGGTCCAAGGCTTCAGGTTCTACCAATAAAAGAGCTCTTTCTCTGCTGATTAAACCTTCATCCACCATGTCTATAGCAATCTTAACTGCTGCATACCCCGTTCTTTTTCCATTCCGAGTTTGGAGCATATAGAGTTTTTCTTCCTGAACTGTAAATTCAAAATCCTGGGCATCCTGATAATGCTTTTCCAGCCTGGAAGTAATATCTTTTAACTCATTATAAACTTCTGGCATCTCATTTTTCATGTCCCGCAAAGGATAAGGAGTTCTAATACCAGCAACGACATCTTCCCCCTGAGCATTTAATAAATACTCACCAAAGAGCTCTTTTTCACCCGTGGCTGGATTTCTTGTGAACCCTACACCCGTTCCTGAATGCTCTCCAAAATTACCGAAAATCATAAGCTGTACATTCACTGCTGTCCCTAAATCATCAGGAATATGATTTAAACGCCGGTAAGTGATCGCTCGAGGATTATTCCAAGAACGGAAAACAGCGGAAATGGCCGTAAATAACTGCGCTTTAACATCCTGAGGAAAATCTTTTCCTGACTTTTCTTTGATTATCCTCTTATATTCTGAAATAAGTACTTCTAAGTCCTTTTCCCCCAGCTCATAATCGTTAGTGATATTTTTTTCTATTTTTACTTTCCTGAGGACTTCTTCGCACTCTTTCTTGGGAACCTCTAAAACCACATCTCCAAACATATGAATCAAACGGCGGTAGCAGTCCAGCGCAAACCGCCTGTTTCCACTTTTCCTTGCTAATGCTTCAACCGTTTTATCATTAAGCCCAAGATTCAGAATGGTGTCCATCATTCCTGGCATTGAGATCTTGGCTCCTGAACGGACAGAAACAAGAAGAGGATTTTCCTCATCCCCCAATTTTTGCTGTGTGGTATCTTCCAGCCTTTTAAGATAAACATAAATTTCCTCTTCTACTTCAGCCGGGATCTTACTGCCCGATTCAAGAAAAAGATTACACACTTTTGTGGAAACAGTAAAACCTGGGGGTACAGGAAGTCCTATTCCAGCCATTTCAGCCAGATTAGCACCCTTGCCTCCAAGGATATCTTTCATATCCTTGTTGCCATCAACATTTCCTCTCTTAAAAAAGTAAACATACTTCTTCCTCATTTTACAACTCCTATTTAAATTACCGGCTAGCAGATCGATAGTTCAACAGATACTTAAGAAAATAGATTCAGATATTTCTTAAGCCCTTCTTTAAAAACGACAATTGCCCGCCTTAAATCTTTTTCTTTTAGCACATATGCTATTCTCACTTCATCTTTTCCTCTGCCAGGAGATGAGTAGAATCCCTGAGCAGGGGCAACCATTACTGTCTCATTGTCAAGATGAAAATCTGTGAGCATCCATCGCACAAAGTGCTCACTATCATTTATGGGAAGTCTTGCAATTATGTAAAATGCTCCTTGTGGCTTGTCCATGATTATTCCTGGAATCTCTTTGAATCCCTCATACAAGATATCCCTTCTTTTCTGGTATTCCTCCCTAACAGGGTTAAAATAATCGCGACCCATGCGGTAAGCAGCAAGCGCAGCCTTTTGTTCAATTGATGGTGGGCAAAGCCTTGCCTGCGCAAATTTCAGAGCCCCCTGATAAATCTCCTTATTTCTGGTTATAAGCGCTCCGATCCGTGCCCCACAACAGCTAAAACGCTTGGAAATGCTGTCAACAACTATAACTCTGTCTTTGATGGCTTCATATTCCAGGATGCTCTTGTGGCTAATTCCATCATAGACAAATTCTTTATAAACTTCATCGGCAATCAAGAAAAGGTCATGCTTTTCTACGATATCGATGACTCTTTCCAACTCTTCATAGGAATAAACCGTTCCTGTTGGGTTGTTTGGAGAGCAAAGCAGTATTGCTTTAGTCTTTGGATTTATTCTCGCCTCAATTTCTCCTGAAGGAGGAAGCCGGAATCCATCCTCTACTTTCAGGGACAGAGGAACAATCTTAACATTTGCATAAGCTGCATAACCATTATAATTAGTATAGAATGGCTCAGGAATGATAATTTCCTCACCGGGATCAGCCACAACACAGAAAGAAAAATGGATTGCTTCTGAACCGCCTATTGTAATTATGACATTTTCAGAGGTTAGAGGGATGTTAAAGCCAACAAAATAATCGGCAATAGCCTGCCGCAATTCTAGAAACCCTTGAGCAGGGCCATAGCTGAGAACCTCTTCATTAAAGTTTTTCAAAGCATCCCATACAGGCTGGGGCGTAGGAATATCAGGCTGCCCTATATTTATATAATATACATGAATTCCTCGCTCTTCAGCCCTCTCAGCAAAGGGCTTCAGCTTTCTGATCGGAGAGGCCTGAATTTCTATGCCTCTTTTTGAAATATGCATAATAATTCCCTCCAAATATAAATAAAAAATAGATTCGATTATTTCAAAAGCACATAAAGTTGTCAAATTTTTGTTGCCATCAACAATGGATTTTGATATTTTTATCTCGATAATTCCCGGCAATAAAAATGATTAAACACTCCCAAGCACGAATAACGCACAAAGAAACCTGGGAAGACTACTTCCTCTTTTCTCTGGAATCTCCAATAATAGCCTCCCAGGCCCAACCAGGCCAGTTTATCATGGTCCGCACCTCTTTGAATTCTAATCCTCTTCTCAGACGACCTTTTAGCATCCACTCAAAAGAAGGAAAAAACATAGAAATTTTCTTCCAAAAATCAGGCCTTGGAACTTCCCTATTAAGCCAGAAAAAGCCAAATGAATTTCTTGACATTATAGGCCCTCTGGGAAAAGGCTTTAATTCGGAATTAGATCTGAACAGAAAAGATGTTGCTCTCATAGGAGGTGGGAGAGGAATCGCTCCTATTTATTTTTTAGCACAAAAGCTACGTTCCCAAGGGGCTTCGGTCAGAGTATTCTATGGAGGAAAAACCCTTTTTGATCTTCCACTCAGAGAAAAATTCGAAAAGGCTGGCATTAAACTTCTTTGTTCAACGGATGATGGTTCCTTAAGTTTTAAAGGGTTTATAACTGATCTATTTGAGATAGAAATTGAAAAACTGCTCCCGGCATATATTTATGCATGCGGCCCGGAACTCATGATGAAAAAACTCGCTAAAACTGCATTGAATAAAAAAATTCCGGCCAAATTCTCTTTGGAATCGGTTATGGGCTGTGGCTTTGGTGTCTGCTGGGGATGTGTGAGAAAAATTTTAAAAGACGGAGAAGCAGGATGGCACAAAATATGTGAGGAAGGCCCTGTTTTTAAGGCTGAGGAAATTATCTGGCAGGAAGAAGAAAAATGACAGATCTCTCAGTAGATTTAGGTTTTCTTAAGCTTAAAAATCCAGTAATCGCTGCCAGCGGTACTTTTGGCTACGGACTCGAATTTACACCATTCATTGATTTAAATAAATTAGGAGGGTTCGTCGTCAAAGGCCTTTATTTCTCTCCACAGCAGGGAAATCCTCCCCCTCGTCTTGTTGAGACAGCCAGCGGACTCCTAAATTCCATCGGCCTTCAGGGTATTGGTGTCAAAGAATTTTCAGAAAAGATACTGCCTCAGCTTAAAATTTTCCAAACAGCCATTATTGTCAATATCTGCGGAGAGCATGAAGAAGAATATGCTTCTGTTGCCAACTACCTGGATAAACAGGAAGGGATTTCAGCTTATGAGCTGAATATATCCTGTCCGAATGTAAAAAAACAGGGATTTTGCCCTGCGCTTGATCCTGAAACCACATATTCTGTTGTCAGGCTTGTAAAAGAATCAAGCTCACGTCCTATAATCACAAAACTTTCCCCAAACGTAAAGGATATAGTCGAAATAGCAGTCAGCGCACAGGAAGCAGGCTCTGATGCTGTATCTCTGGTTAACACTTTCCTCGCTATGGCGATTGACACAGAGACAGGAAAGCCTGTATTAGGCAATGTTTTCGGCGGGCTTAGTGGGCCAGCTATTAAACCCATTGCCCTCAGGATGGTCTATCAGGTTGCCAGCCACATTAAAATTCCTGTAATAGGTATAGGAGGAATACTATCAGGGAAAGATGCACTCGAATTCTTAATGGTTGGAGCAAAAGCCGTTGAAGTGGGAACAGCAAATTTTATTGATCCCACCTCCACTGTAAAAATAATCGAAGAGCTCAAAGAATACTGTCAAATAAAGGGCATAGAAAATATAGAAGAGGTAATTGGTTCCCTAACATTATAATATAACAAGCATACAGCATAGATGAAAAAAGATTTTGTTCTAAGTTTAAGAAAAAGAATAAAACTTTAAACATGATATCTATTTTGCCTTACCGGACAAACTTAAATGGGCGGGCAGGAAAATTCTGAAAGGAGATAACAAATGGAGAAAAAAGGAAATTTGGCAGAAAGGATAATTGTTGCACTCGATGTTGACACAAGGAAGGAGGCTGTTTCGCTTGTCAGGCAACTCGAAAAAGCCAAAATTTTCAAGGTCGGCCTTAACCTTTTTACAGCTGAAGGTCCAGTTCTGCTCAAAGAACTCAATAGTATGAGAAAAAAAATATTCCTTGACTTAAAACTCCATGATATCCCCAATACTATAACCGGAGCAGTCAGAACTGCTGTAAAGCATGGTGTGCATATGATGACTCTTCATGCTTCCGGAGGACATGAAATGATGGCTAGAGCCGCCGAGGAAGCAGCCAGCCAAGCAAAAAAAGAAGGTGTGAGCAAGCCTATTCTATTAGCTGTAACCATTTTAACCAGTCTCAAAGATAAACAGTTAGAAGAAATTGGAATGAAAAATGATATTTTAAATCAGGTTCTCAAACTCGCCTCTTTAGCCCACAAGGCCGGAATGGATGGAGTAGTCTGTTCTCCCCAGGAGATCGAAATAATAAAGAGAGAGTTCGGCAGTAATCTTTTGGTTGTTACTCCGGGAATACGTCCTTCATGGGCAGCTGCCCATGATCAAAAAAGAATCATGACACCGTTGCTCGCCTTTCAAAAGGGAGCTGATTATATAGTCATAGGAAGACCAATAATAAGCGCACCTTCTCCTGGCCTGGCTTTCAATAAAATCGAAGAAGAATTATAGGCTGGTCAGTATAATCCTCCAACAGCACCCACTGCAAAAATAGCACCCAGAATAACCGAAATCAGAAAGTACAATACGAAAGCAACTACCAAGCTTACAACAAAATAACCGACCACTTTTTCCTTAGGTGTATCCATAAGAGATGCATCAAAGCCAAGATAAAGAATATAGAACCCGTACAACGCACCTAAAATTGCTAAGACACCTAGAAAAGGAATGATATAAAATATGCCAGCCACCCACGCTGCTGTCATACTGAATACCGCAATCTTCATAGCATTATTCTGGTTCTGTTTAGATGAGAATGTCGGGGCTAATGCGTTAATGATTATACCCAAAACATAAACAGTTACCAGAGAGAATATGTAAAATAGAACAGCCTGGAGTAAAGCCGAACCTATCGGGCGTCTATACCAGCCAAAGGAAAGAACGCTTCGACCAATAAGCCCGTTTCCAATAAACTGTGCAATAGCCGGAATGGCAGCCACAATCATTGCATAAGAAGTAAAAAGGCTTTGAACCGGAAGATCTTCTCCCTTAATCTTTTCCCATTCATCTTTGGGCTTTAATAATATTCCTTGAATCCGAGGTATTAAATCCATCCACATCCTCCTTCTATCGAAAGTTTTAAAAACTATATAACTTTTATTTATCTGTGTCAAACAAAGGGTCAACAGGGATGTCGGAAATTTTTATGAATGATTCAGGATAACGTGGGTTATTCACGAGCCAAGCTTGCTGCAGATGCAATGCACAGCGCATGAAGTTGTGGTCCTTCACCACGAATGGGCTGTAACGCAGCAGATACGGTAAGATCGACTCGCCCAAAGGGTAAAGAATGCTGATAATAGATTTAGATTATATTATGGTGATAGTATAGAACAAAGTCCTTCTGAGATTTCTATAGAGAGTGGTTATAGCTAGTTTTAATTGTTATAATCTATCAGCAATTTTTATGAATAATCCAGGCCAGCTTATTTGGGCTTGGAGGCGCGGGTCGGATTCGAACCGACGAATCGAGGTTTTGCAGACCTCTCCCTTAGCCACTTGGGTACCGCGCCGTTCTTCCCGCTGGAATAAATCTTGAGCGGACAATGGTATATCAACCCACAACTTTCTTGCTTGGCAAACAGCCAAACATACTCCTTAACTCCTCTCTAACCACCTAAAACTAAAAAAGCTTCGACATCTGCCTCAGCATCATTAGTGGCTCGTTTGTCACTGTTTTGCCATTGTACAGAATAATCATATTTCTGTCCAGTTAAACTAATAATTGAAGCCTTCTTCAAATCAGCCTGGAAAGGTACTTTTTCAGCTAAGCTGTCTTATTCAATTTTCGGTATACTATAGATTTAGGGCCTTTGGCTTCCCCTCACCTCATCTCATGGATCTTTGACTTCCGGATTCCTGGCTTCCATGTGAATTTATATCCCTTCTTTCATCTGCTCCCAGTTTTTAATCTTGTACCTCTTGACTATTACCACACCTTCTTCGTCTGTGCTAATATTATATAGAGAACCCTTCTGTATTATTAATTTAGTATGTTTTGGTATTAAAGGGAGTACCAGCTTATAGAGATAAAGGCCTTCTTTGCTAAAAAGGTCAAATTCCTCCTCTTCGCTTTTTTCTAAAACTGACTTTACTTTAAGGACATAAATTCTCTGTCTGTCATCGACAATTATGTCCTTATAGAACGGCCTGCTTTTTGGAAAATTACACGCTTCTTCCAGAACTCTCTTCGGCCATTTCCTCCCCAGATCAGACATATTTTCAATGAGTCTATTTATAATAGATTCCTTTTCCTTTTGGCTGATAGAAATCAGAGGCTCTTCCTTCTGAATACTCATCAAAATATCTCCACTGGAATTCACTACATCTATTTTGTAATCAGGAGAAAACCCATAACAAAATCTTGTATTATCAATATAAGAAAAACAAAGACTCGGAGTATAATCATGAAAGACTGAAAAAGTAGAAATTCCTCCTCCTGAGCTCTTTCGGACAGCAGGTTTAATGTCTGAATATTCAGCTATATTCTTTACTATCTTCCCGTCTTCTTCTACTTTTCCAATGGCTCTCTTTCTTTCGCCCTTATTACTGAAGTGAATTTGAGCAATAATATTACTGTCGATGTCAACACAAAAATCCGTGACAAAGCTCTGAAGATTGATATTCTTCAGAAACTTCCCCTCTGGACTGAACTTAACAATTTTTCTACGATCCAATACGTGAATATTACCTTCAAAATCAAGAAAAAGATTCGAAGGACTTTCAAATTCACCTGGTCCCTGTCCTTTTCTTCCTATAGTTTGAAGGTAATTGCCATCTGAATCAAATTTCTGAATTCTATGATTGCCACCGTCAGAAACACAAATATTCCCTTCCTTATCCACAGCTATATTTGAAGCTCTATAAAATAAAAAATTCTCATTCTCCTTACTGCCAATACTTAAATCTTCTTCTAATTCGAACTTAATCTCACCATACAAGGCCTCTTTCGGATTCTTTACTACTGTAACCCCATTTACTTCCTCAATTGTCCCCTGCCATTCAGTCTTTTGTTGGGAGCATGAAATGGAGAGAATAAGTATTGATAAGATAGTGAGAAAGATAAAAAATGTTTTTGCCTTCATATGTCTCTCCTTTCCCTCTACCTGAATCTAATTTTAGTTCAAAACCCTAATACCCAACTGTCAAATTATCCATTTTTGTTTTCCAGAAACTTCACGTAAAATTAGAATACTTCGGGTTTAATATATCTTTCCCTGTGTTTCAGAATTTGCTTAATCCTGCCTAACTGTGAATAAATATGCTTAAAAGGAAGCCTGGAGCGGACGATGGGATTTGAACCCACGACCTTCTGCTTGGCAAGCAGACGTTCTACCACTGAACTACGCCCGCTCTTAACTACTATCTACAAATCAATACTATTGGATTAAGCTACCAAAAACAAAAATTTCTGTCAATAGCACTTAAAAAAGGTAAAAATTGCCGATAATAGATTTACATAATTAATGATTTACCGGGTATTCAGGATATGTTAAGGAAAATGAGCTATTTTGTTCTTGCCATTACTTCATCGCCAATTCTTACAGCATCTTTACAAGTGAGAACCTTTATTGTCGAAGTCTTTTTCTGGACATCAATAACGATCAGACTGCCAAAAATTTGGAGCGGAGCGCCTTTTTGAATCTCCCTATAAAGTACCAACTGCTCTCCCAGATGAATATCATCTTCCTCTCCAATATCAATTATAGCCCAATGATTACTTGCTATCTGGGCAAAATCCATCTGCAAGTAGATTACCTGCCCTTTTAGTCCTTCGCCTTTATGAGCAGGAATATCATAACCTAAATCTTTCCCTATGAAACCTTCTTTTTCTTCAAAGGGAACTAAGTAATTTCCTTTCATAACACCACCACAAGATTTTTCGATCATAGCAGATGCCCGTTCTTCTTCCAGGTCAATTACACGGGCTCTACCCCTTTTTATGGCAAGATGTCCATAACTTTTCACATTAGGCCCTACTTCAAATATTAAAAAAAGCTGCCCAGGCTCAAGTCCGTCTTGTCTTCCCTTATTGATATAAATAATATCTCCATCACTCAGCAGATCTTTTTCATACTCCATCTCCGAGCCAATGATCTTCAAATCCGGATATTCCTTATCCAACACAAAAATAGAACAATATAAGTCAGATTCAGAAATAAGAGGATAGAGATCCTCGTTGATCATCGCTTCTTCTGTTTTATATTCCTGGTCCTGTGAATTCTGAGAAAAAGCCGGCTGTACCACACCATTCCAAAGAGAAAAAACTAATATTGTAACTAAACAAAAAATAATCCTTTTGCTTAAATGAAGAGTAAGTTTACTCATTTTAGCACCTCTTGCCTGAATTTAATCTTTTTTCATTATATTTAGTCGAATTTAGTCTGTCAATAAGTAAAACACTCTATAACAAAAAGTGTTGTTAAAGTTAAAACGGGATCAGCCAATTAGAACAGGCTGAAACATTGGACAACAGAAGCCTATTCTTATAAAATAAATTTTTATGATAAAAAAATGACAGAACAAAAAATAAAAGTCGTTCTGCTCTTCGGGGGACGCTCTCTTGAACATGAGGTTTCGCTCACATCTGCAACTTCAATCTACAAAAATCTCGATAAAGGGAAATTCGCTGTTAGCTCGATTTACATCAATAAGGAAGGAAAATGGAGGGCTGTCGAATCTCCCCTCCTTTCTTCTTCTGAGCTGAAACATGGCAAGTTTTTCTCTTTTCTCCCCTGGGGAAAAAGCTCTCTAACCCAAACTATAGATGGTGATATATACTTTCCCGTTCTTCACGGCCCTTACGGTGAAGATGGAACAATCCAGGGTCTTTTCGAACTGGCAGATGTAGCCTATGTCGGCGCCACAGTCACGGCTTCTGCAATCGCGATGGACAAAGCAGTCACAAAGACAATCTTAAAAGCAAAAAAAATACCTGTAGTCAAGTATATGATTGTTTTCGAACAGGACTGGCGAAGAAAGCAAAAATTTGTTTTCAACAAAATCAGAAAAGAGCTTCCTCTCCCTTTTTTTGTAAAGCCGGCCAATTTGGGTTCAAGTATAGGGATTACAAAAGTTAAAGATTATAGTAAGATTGAATCCGCACTGGAAACAGCATTCCGACATGACAAAAAAATATTAATTGAAGAAGGAATTGCAGGGCGAGATCTAGAATGCAGCGTATTAGGAAACGACAATCCTAAAGCATCTCTTCCCGGCGAAATAATTCCGTATAGAGAATTTTATGATTACAGAGACAAATATGTCGAAGGAAAAACAAGGTTCGCCATCCCAGCTACCCTCCCATCTTGCATTACTGAAGAAATACAAAAAATCTCCATCCAGGCATATAAGATCATCGGCTGTTCCGGAATGGCCAGAGTAGATTTCTTCTATCAAGAAAAAACAAAAGATCTTTTCCTTAACGAGATCAATACAATTCCCGGCTTTACAAAAATCAGCATGTATCCAAAATTATGGGAAGTAAGCGGGATTCCTTTTCCCAAGCTTCTTGAAAAATTGATCGAATTGGGGTTGGAGAGGCATAATAAAAAAAAGAAAAACATAACCGAGTTTATCAAATGAGAATCCTAGGGATTGACTTCGGAGACAAGAATATAGGCCTGGCTGTGACTGACAAGCTATCTATCACAGCGCAGGGACTGGGTCAATACAAGGTAAAAAATCCAGATGAGGACAAAAAATATTTTAAAAATCTTGCTGCACAATACGAAATAGGCAAAATCGTGATAGGCTTCCCTCTTAAAATGGACGGAACTCAGGGATCCAGGGTCCAAAAGACAAAAAAATTTGCCCGGTGGCTGGAAAAAGCTCTGAATCTTCCTATTGTTTTCTGGGACGAGCGGCTTACAACAAAACAGACTCTAAAAATTCTCAATGAGCAAAAATTCAAACAAAAAAAGAAAAAACAAATCAAAGATCAAATCTCCGCTGTCATTATTCTTTCAAGCTACCTTGAAGCCAGAAGGACAAATTCTTATGATATATAAAATCATTAGAAAGGTTCTTTTAATATCAGTAATCTTTATTCTTTTCTTCTCGTCCTGGTTTTACTTTGAGGTAAATTCCCCTCCAAAAGATGCTGCAAAAAAAATATTTTTTTATGTCGAAAAAGGAAAAAACGCAAGAAGCATTGCCCATAACCTCAGGGAAGAAAGAATCATCAAAAAAGAGTGGCCGTTTCTCCTTGCATATGAGCTCTTTTTCCACAATACAAGTTTAAAGGCTGGAGAATATTCCTTTAGTCTTCCGGTTTCTGTAAAAGATGTCCTGCACACTCTTACAGACGGAAAGATGGCACTTCACTCCTTCACAGTTCCTGAAGGGTTGACGAGAAAGGAAATAGCAGATCTTCTTGAATCACTTTTTCTCTTTAATGCCGAAGATTTCCTCAAAAGATCTACTTCTACAGAATCAATATTTTCCTTTGATAGAAAAGCACAGAACCTAGAAGGATATCTTTATCCCGAAACTTATTATTTTCCCAGAAATATCACAGCAAAAGAAACCGTTTCCGCCTTGACCGAACAATTCAAGAGGGTATTCTCCGAAGAATGGAAGGTAAGAGCCAGTGAAATTGGAATGACAGTACGGGAAATAGTGATTCTAGCCTCGCTAATAGAAAAAGAGACCTCTCTACAAGAGGAAAAAAGCTCAATCTCGGCTGTTTTCCATAACCGTCTAAAAATTGGCATGAAACTTGACTGTGACCCCACTATCATCTATGTGCTCAAACAGGAAAATAAGTTTAAAGGGAGACTTCGAAAAAAAGACCTTAAGCTTGACAATCCTTATAACACATACCTTTTTTCAGGGCTCCCTCCAAGCCCTATCGCTAATCCCGGAAAGGATTCACTCCGTGCCGCTCTTTATCCTGATGATAATAACTACCTTTATTTTGTCTCGAAAAACGACGGCAGCCATTATTTCAGCAGTTCATTCAAAGAACACCAAAGAGCAGTCAATAAATTTCATAGGAAATAAATCCGTACGGACAGAAATTTATTTGTAGAAAAAATAGTCCAGTTCTGTTATATTACTTTTTTATTTTCTGTAAAATCTCTTTACTCCTTTAGTGAGAAAGAACATATATTTTAAGATAGCAGCTTATTTGGCATGTTATTCGCATTATATTAATTTGAGGAGGAAACATGAAAATCAAAACTCTCATAAGCACAGTTCTTATTTTTGGCTTTACACTGAGTCTTGCCTCGCTATCTGGTTTAGCAGCTCAGAAAAAGAACGCGGCCCAAAGAATCTTTATTCCTGATAAAGTCAAAGCTGTTTTCCAGGAAGGAATGCAAACTCGTGAGGCACGGCTGGATATTCCTTTTGCAATCACCAAACACCTTTACCTCCCAGCCAGAGAAAATGTTCACAGCATATTCTTTTTTAAGATAAAAAATGCTGATCTTGGCTTTTCCTCTGCCGCTGCGGCTGTAGAACCCAAAGACAAAAAAGAGAAAGAAGAAAAAATATTCGAGTCTTCTACCGAATTAACCCCGCCCAAACTTCAAACTAAAAATCATGTTTTTCTTCAGTTTAAGCAGCTAGACGGGGATTTTACTAAGGAAATCTATATGCCATTTGGGCTTGAAGTAGATAGTAATTCCTATGAACCCGAAAAAGAAGAAATTTACTCAACCGGCTATCCTCTCCCTCCTGGAAATTATCTCCTTTCCATGGCTATAGCTTCCCAAAATTTGGAAAAGATCGGAACACAATACTTTGAACTTACTCTTCCCAGCACTGCTTCTTTCACAGAAGAACTCGAAACCACTCCTATCTTTTTTAACAAGAAGATAAACCAGATGTCCGCACCCGAGTCAACGACAAATATTCATAAAGGATTCTTTACATATTCTATTCTTCAAATCGAACCCAACCTTGATCGTGTCTTTTCCAAAGGAGACAACCTTGATATTTTCTTCTTTATTTACGGAACTCAGCCTAATCCCGATGACCCTCAAAAAGTAAGTATCGAAATCACTTACTCTGTTTTAAAAGGGGAAGAAGCAGTCATCCGCTATGCACCCCAAAAATACGATGCACTCCTGGTTAGTCAACCCCTCCCGTTAAAAAGAACAGTAATTATAAAAACCACAAAAGAAGGAAAAACAGAAGAAAGAAAAGAAACAAAGGACTTAGAGCCGGGTACTTACATCCTTAACATTGATATTAAAGACACTATTTCTGGAAAAACTCTAAAGAAGACTGTGGATTTCGAATGTAAATAGTATCTCTAATTCGCGAAATATCCAGCGCGGTGCGAAACTGAGAACTTTTTATTTTTAACTCTAACCTTAATCTTTTTAAATTTTCCGTCTTTTCTGTAATTTTTTGGCATGTAATACAGAAGATAGTATTGTTCGGAAGCTTCAATGGCTCTTTTAAATGCAAATGCAGGATTTGCAGTACTTTCTGTCAGTCCCCCTGTCGCCTGAGCCATTTCTTTGAAGGCCAGAAAAATATCTTCAGATCTTTCCTGCATCTCTAATCCTGGTTTTAGGTCTGCCGGTTTCTTAATATATAAAAAATGTATAGAAAGAGAAGAATCAGCAAAGGCCTGATTCAGCTTTTCCACATCAATCACAATGTCTCTTTTATAGGATTGAAAAAGGTCAGACATAGTAAAAAGCAATGCAGGTTTGTCCTGGTATCCACTTATAAATTTACTTAATGTATTCGGGCGAATTTGGGGAAGAAATTCTCTTTGATAGAATAAGAATATCTGTTTCTGCCCTTCTTTATTTTTCAGAAATTTTGCGAAGTCTAAAAGTTTCTCCTGGTTTATATCTCTTATATTTTCCAGTTTGCTCATTACACTTGAATACATTGCAACTGCTTCCTCAATTGAACTTGCAGCGAATGCACTCGAAGTTGCTTCTTCAATTTGCCGTGAGGTATCCTCTTCCCCACCCACTTTTGTTTCTATAAGCCTCACTATTTCTTGCAGGTCTTTAAGTGCTGCTCTGTATTCCGAATTTCCTATTGTAATATCTCTTCTAATAATGCCTTTCAACTGGTTTGCAATATTTTTTTCTGATCGCATTTCAACAGCTTCGCTTTTCAAATTATAGGCTTTCAACGGAGTTATAAAGACAAGGCTGTCTCCAGGAAAAAACACATTCTTGAAAAAATAATCTATGGCTTCTCCAAGTTTCGGCATGTATTCTGACATTTCAAACCAAAGATAAAAGCTTCTTGAAGTTTTAGGAGCAAACCTTTTTCTTTCCTCCTTTCTTTCTACGCTCTTTTTCTTGACTAGATAGACAGCCGCTATATCCTGGAGCTTGCTATCCTCATATAATTCAAAATCATCTATTGTTAAATTGTCAACAAAAGTATTCCCGTCAAAAATCCTAACAGGAACCTCAACATTAAGTACCAAGCTCTCTTCCTGTACTTGATAAAAAGAAAAAACCGAACATAACACTGCAATTAATATTACTACCCCAAAGATTTCCTTCTTCACTTCAGCCTTTCCTGATCCTTAATCAACCTGAACTATTCATAAAAAATTTCGATACTTAAGATAACAATATTAATATCAAGATGTTAACTTTACTTTTCAGGAAGGTCATGATGACACTTTCATTCGGGAAGCCACTTCTATTTATAATCGACATTTTTTACCTTCCCGGCGAGCCGATCTTACTGCATCTGCTTCGTTACAGCCCATTCGTGGTGAAGGACCACAACTTCATGCGCTGTGCCTCGCATCTGCAGCAAGCTTGGCTCGTGAATAATCCAGGTCACTAATTTTATGATAGCTAAAAGTCTCATTATTTGTCAACGGCAACGAGATCAAACAGATAATGATTTTCCTTGAAATGCAACCGTATATTCCTTAAACTTAAATCTATTTATTATGAGATATATTGCTGATCTTCATATCCATTCCAAGTTTTCGCGGGCAACTTCCCGCGATATGACTCTCGATACCCTGGCTTACTGGGCAAAAATAAAAGGGATATCACTCCTCGCCACAGGCGATTTCACGCATCCTGAATGGCTTTTCCTAGCTAAAGAAAAACTAGAGCCGAAAGGAAATGGCTTATTCCAGTTGAAAAATATCATTCCTCAAGAAAATGAATACATGAATACTTTCAACGTTTCTTGCAAAGACATCTCATTTATTCTCTCTTCAGAAATAAGTTTTATCTACTCAAAAAATGGTAAAGTCCGGAAAATACATCTTCTCACATTTGCACCTGATTTTGAGTCTGTAGAAAAAATCAACAGTAAACTCTCCGGGATAGGTAATCTTCGTTCGGATGGCCGCCCCATTCTGGGCATGGATGCAAAAGAATTCGTTAAAATGGTAGCCAATGACTGTACAGGTTGTAAAGTTATTCCTGCCCATATCTGGACCCCCTGGTTTTCGCTCTTCGGTGCGAACTCGGGCTTTGACACTATCGAGGAATGTTTCGAAGAAATGACGCCTTTTATCTTTGCACTGGAAACAGGCCTTTCCTCAGATCCACCCATGAACTGGCGTTTATCCAAACTTGACAAATATACCCTTGTTTCAAATTCAGATGCGCATTCACCATCAAAGATCGGGAGAGAAGCCAATGTTTTCAATACAGATTTAAGCTATAAAGGATTATTCGAAGCCATAAAAAGCAAGGACCCCGACAGATTTCTCCATACTGTAGAGTTTTTCCCCCAAGAAGGTAAATACCACTACGACGGCCACCGGAAATGTGATGTTCTTTTCTCTCCTCAGGAAACAATCCAGAACAAATATATCTGTCCAAAATGTGGAAGACGAGTCACAATAGGTGTAATGCATAGAATCGAGGAACTTGCTGACAGGGAACCCGGCAGCTTATCACCTTTAAGACTTCCCTACAAAAACCTGATCCCTTTAAATGAAGTCATCGCCCAGGCCCTCAAAAAAACAGCTCAGTGCAAGAGTGTCTGGGAAACTTATTTTCGCTTTATTCACGAATTTGGCAGTGAATTTCATATACTAACAGAAGTTCCCGTCTCCGATTTAAACCGAGTCTACCCGGAGAGGGTAAGTCTTGGTATTGAGAGAATGCGAAAAGACCAGGTAAATATTCTCCCCGGTTATGATGGCTCATATGGGAAAATAAGCCTCTTCAACGATGAAAGCTCTGAAGAAGAAGCACAAAACCAGCTCAAGCTTTTCTAATCATTCTTAAAGAAAAATGCTGAAAATGAAACTTAATTTCAAAGACAACGAATTCAATGAGTATATTCGCCTGACGCTTCTTGCCGTTCTTGTCGGCTTTGTGGCAGGTCTTGCATCTATTGTTTTTAAAATCATGATCCATTTCTTCCAGAGCCAATTCTGGAAAGGCACAAGTATCATTTCAACAGTTTCGTCCCAGCCCTGGTATATAACAGTCATTATTCCAGCACTCGGGGCCGTGATTATCAGTCCTTTTATCTACTATGGAGCAAGAGAAGCAAAAGGCCATGGTGTGCCTGAAATCATGGAAGCACTTGTCTTCCGCGGAGGACGTATACACACAAAAGTTGCAGCCGTGAAGGCCTTGGCATCTTCTATCTGCATCGCCTCAGGAGGGTCTGTCGGACGCGAAGGCCCGATAGTACAAATTAGCTCTACTATTGCATCCTCTCTTGGCCGATTATTCCATACTAATGAAAGGGGATTGCGCACTCTTGTCGCTGCAGGAGCAGGTGCGGGAATAGGAGCGACTTTTAATGCTCCGATCGCCGGTTCCCTCTTTGCCGTAGAAATTCTGCTTGGAGAATTCGGGATATTTTCCTTCAGCCCAGTTATCATCGCCTCAGTCATTGCAACTTTTACTTCCCGCTCTATCACAGGAGATTTTTCAGCATTCGACGTCCCCGCTTACACACTCAGCAGTATATATGAAATCGGACCTTACATACTGCTGGGAATAATGAGTGGATTAATCGCCATTATTTTTATTAAAAGCATCTATTTTTTTGAGGACAAATTTGACAGTCTGCGAATTCATCCTCTTGTAAAACCGGTTATGGGCGGCCTCATGGTTGGGTTGCTTGGGTTAGGACTTCCCCAGATACTCGGCCTGGGCTATGATTCAATCGATATTTGCCTCAAAACCCAGACTGGTATTTTGCTTGCCCTGCTTCTTGTGTTCGCAAAGATTATAAGTACTTCTTTAACATTGGGATCCGGAGGGTCCGGCGGGATATTCGCACCTTCTCTATTTATCGGTGCCATGAGCGGGAACTTCGTCGGATCTATTTTTCATTCTGTATTTCCAAATTCTATTTCCTCCCCAGGGGGTTTTTCTCTTGTTGGAATGGGAGCCGTGGCTGCTGCTGCAACTCATGCTCCCATCACTGCAATTATTATTATCTTTGAACTTACAAATGACTATAAAATCATACTGCCGCTCATGCTTTCCTGTATCATCTCCTCTTTCATGGCAGCAGGTCTCCAGAAAGAATCTATATACACAATGAAACTAAAACGGAGAGGGATACTTTTCAAAGAAGGAAGAGAGATGAATATTCTTAGGGCACTTTCTGTAAAGGATTTTATAAGTCAAGATTATCAAGTTTTTCTCAATGCAGAGCATGTAGGGAATATTATCAACCTCGCCATCGGAGGCAAACATCACTCTTTCCAGATAGTCGATCCTGAAAATAACTACGTTGGCTGTTTTCCCCTCAATCAACTGAAGAAACTCATGCTCGAAAAGGACCTTCTCGCATCCTTTGTTATTGCCCAGGACCTGGCTGTCCAGGCTATCAATCTTGACTATAAAGACAATCTTGAGCAAGCCATGAAAATCTTTGGCCACGAAGATGTGGCTGAAATTGCTATTTTGAAAGATAAGAAATTAATAGGAGTTGTAAAAAGAAAAGATGNTATAGAAGCCTATAACCATGAGATTCTAAAAAGAGAAGCTGCAGAAGGGTTGGTGCAGAAGCTGAAATTTACCCAATCAACCAAATCCTTTGATATAACTGCTGGATATAAAATAATGGAAATCGATGCCCCTTCTACTTTCTGTGGTAAAAGCCTGAAAGAGCTTAATCTTAAGGCTCTTTACCGCATCGACATTCTCTTTATAAAAAGAAAGTACCCTCCCCAAAGTATTCCCATTCCTTCTGCCAATGAAATCATTAAGGAAGGCGATCGCCTTATAGTAGCAGGCCTTTCAGATAATCTCACAAAGATTATCCAGAAAGGTTTATAATAACTAGCATGAATCATAGAGCCGCTGTACAGAGGTTTTCTTGACAATACATACATCCGAATATATATTTAGTTTTTGAGGCGGAGGAAATAATGGAAATTGAAATGAAAATAAAAGGCCTCATACTTGACCCTATATCCAAGATGCCCATAGTAGTTCTTGAAGACCTCAATAGCGAACGAATCCTTCCGATATGGATTGGAGTTTTCGAAGCAAACGCAATTTCTCTCAAAGTAGAAAATATTGCGACACCCCGCCCAATGACACACGACCTTTTAAAAAATATTCTAAGTAAATTCAACATTCCCATTGAAAAAATCGTTGTCAACGACGTCAGAGACAACACTTTCTATGCTGTAATTTACTGTCGCTATAAGGGTCAAATCATCGGAATCGACTCTCGCCCTTCAGATGCAATTGCTCTTGCCCTCCGTACGAATACTCATATATTCGTAACAGAAGAAGTTGTCTCAAAAGCCAACAGCCTGAATTTTAATGATAATCTTGAAGATTCAGATAAGCTCAAGAACTGGCTTGATAATTTAGGGCCAGAAGATTTCGGAAAATATAAGATGTGACTCTGTCTTATGTTCTCAACGTAAGAATCAAATAAAGTCCTGCAAGTCCAAATATGAGATTCGGCCCCCAGGCAGCTAGAAAGGCATTCAAATAACTGACATAACCTAGGCTTTTGAAAATTCCTATGCTTCCCCAATAAACAATAGCAATGACTATACTCAGACCTATGCCAAAGAGAGTTCCCCTCTTCCCCATAGAAAAAGCAAACGGGATTCCAATGATAGTCATTATTAAGCCGGCAAATGGAAAAGATATTTTATAATTCAAATCTACCTTAAACCTCACAGTTTCAAAGTCTTTTTCCTCAATTTCATCAATATAGCGTTTAAGCTCTCCATAGTTCATCTGGTCAGGCTCTCTCCATTCCTTCAAGAAATAGCTTCTGTCCTCAACATGTGTAATCTGCATTTCCTTCTTTTTTTCATATCTTATGGGTCTATCAGCCTTAAACCCTCTATACCAACATTTAGACAACGATAGTTTTCCCCCTTCCAGATATGCCCTTTCAGAGAAAAATCTACTCTTCATGGACCATGAGGAAGCATCAATATCATATATTGTTAGCTGACTAAAACTAGACACAATGGGGTCAAAATATAAATAGTGATAAATTCGATTGTTTTCCTTGTTCATGACCCACCGTCGGTTAATGTAGTTGTAACTTCGAGGTGGTCTATCATTTATTTTATTTAATATTTCCTCTGCTTTTTTATTGGAATAAGGAAGAAGATTCTCCTGCATATAGAAAGATAAGAAGCTAACCAACCCAGCTAAAAAGAGAACAGGTAGAACCATACGATAAAGGCTGATGCCACAGGCCTTCATAGCGGTTGCTTCATTACATTTGGTTAAAATGCCAAGGCATAAAAGTGTTGAAGCCAGGGCAGCAACAGGAAGTGTATAATGGACAAACTCTGGAGTCTTAAACCAAATAAACTTAAATAAGAGAGCTATAGCCTTATTATGTTCGTAAATACTATCGATCCGCTCAAAAAAAGTGACTACAAAAAAAATAACCAGAATGCTTATAAAAATAAGTGAAAAAATGACTGCATATCTTCTGATAATATAGCGGTCCAAAATATTTGGAAAGCGAAGTGAAAAGCGCCTTCGTTTCCGCTGGAATTGTGTTTTTCTTACTTCGGGAATAGCCTTTCTTTTTCTCTTAAAAAACCTCGAATAAAATGAAAACAATGATGATTCTTTTATTGATTTAATAAAAAAATACAAACCACTTAAACTCAGTAAAATATTAGGACCCCACATTCCGAGCAAAGGAGAAATCCTGCCGTCCATAGCCAGTTGTTCTCCTGCCGTGATTAGAATGTAATAAATTATTATAATTACTATACTGATAGTGAATCCGCTGGTTCTTCCCCCCTTTTTTGTGGAAGCTCCTAAGGAAAGTCCTAAAAAAGCAAAAATTAAACATGCAAAAGGGAGGGCAATCTTTTTATGTATCTCAACCCAGTGTGAAATATATTCCCTTTGTTTCTGTAAAAATTCAATTGAAGTTTTCCCGGATTCAGGAATTTTTTCTAATTCTTTTTTAATTATCTTAACATCTCTGTTCAGTTCTCCAATATCCTTTTCCCTTACCCGCTTCCTAGCAGAAATCGAGGAGAAAAAATCTTCCAGAGGTACCTCTTCTTCCAAGCGCTTAAAGGAAGTCACCCTGTACCTCTCCGGGTCAGATAAGGGATAAGAATGAATAACACCATCAAACAGTTCTAATGCAGCCCTCTTTTCAGCTGCGTAGAAATTCAGCCTCCCTCTTTTTGCAAAAATAGTCCTGGGTTCTTCAGGAGTGTCGGAAAAATATACAAAAATGTTTTTCCAGCTTTCATCATGCATAATATCCTGTATAAAAATAACAGTATTGGGGATAGACTCATTAAATTCCCTGGCCCTGATTTTAAAATTGGCCTTTGCCACTACAGAATTTGAAAAAGTCTTTATCCATTGGAAGTTTGCACGTGGTGCAAGATACAATGTTAAAAAAGAAGTTAACATCAATCCCACTAAAGAAAAAACAAGAATTGGCCTGAGAAACCTGCTTGAGCTGACTCCTAAAGTTTTGAATGCTGTAACTTCTGCATCTGAAGACATGCGACTCAGTCCGGCCAGTATTCCCATAAGCACCGACATAGGTATAGTAAATGCAAACACAGAAGGAATAAGATAAAGCAACAATGAAAGGACAACTTTTAAAGAAACACCCTTTGTAATAAAGACTTCAGAAAAGAGAAGAATTTGATTCATCAAAAGGACAAATGTGTAGACCAATAAACCTACGAAAAATGGAGGAATAATTTCTTTAATTATGTACCGGTCAAATAATCTAAACACTCTGTAATATATACCACAGAAAGACGCCAAAAAAAAGGCTCCGGAATAAACCCGGAGCCTTTAACACTAGAAACTATACGATTTAGTACATACCTTCACCAGAAGACATTGGCATCTTCATCCCCTTGTCTTCCTCAGGAATATCAGAAACTAATCCTTCAGTAGTTAACATTAAGCCTCCAATACTTGCAGCATTCTGCAGGGCAGTACGAACAACCTTTGTAGGATCCAGCACTCCGCTCGCAATCAAATCCTCCATTTTTTCTGTAAGAGCATTGAATCCCATGTCCTTTTCCATTTCTTTGACTTTCTCAACAATGATAGATCCTTCACAGCCTGCATTATTTGCAATCTGACGGAGGGGTTCTTCTATAGCTCTTTTTACGATGTTTATACCGAGCTGAATATCATTATCAAACTTCAAAGAGTCAAGAACTTTTCTGGCTCTCAAAAGGGCAACTCCACCTCCTACTACAATTCCTTCTTCCACAGCAGCTTTGGTGGCATGCATGGCATCTTCTACCCTGGCTTTTTTCTCTTTTAACTCTGATTCCGTTGCAGCTCCTACTTTAATTAAAGCCACTCCTCCAACCATCTTGGCTAATCTTTCCTGAAGTTTTTCCCTATCATAGTCAGAAGTGGTGTCTTCGATCTGTGTTCTAATCTGCTTGATTCTTGCCTGAACATTCTCCTTTTTTCCATTGCCTTCAACTATTGTAGTATTGTCCTTATCGATAACAACTTTTTTAGCTTCACCCAGCCAATCAATAGAAACATTTTCAAGCTTGACTCCAATGTCCTCGGTAATAACTTTCCCCCCGGTTAGAACAGCAATATCCTCCAGCATGGCTTTCCGTCTGTCTCCAAATCCAGGAGCTTTAACCGCAGCACAAGCAAATGTCCCCTTTAGTTTATTTACGACCAGCGTAGCCAGAGCTTCGCCCTCAACCTCTTCAGCAATCACTAATAACGGCTTCCCCATCTTGGCTACATTCTCAAGTAACGGCAGAAATTCTCTCAAATTGCTGATTTTCTTTTCATGAAGAAGAATCAGCGCATCTCCCAAGACACACTCCATTCTATCAGGGTCAGTTACAAAATAAGGGGAAAGATATCCCCGGTCAAACTGCATCCCCTCAACAATATCCATGGTTGTCTCTAATCCTTTTGCTTCCTCCACTGTGATAACCCCATCTTTACCAACTTTGTCCATTGCCTCAGCAATAATTTGCCCAACAGATTTATCATTATTAGCAGAAATTGCTCCGACCTGGGCAATCATTTCACCAGTAACTTCCCGGCTGCTTTCTTTGAGTTTTTTTACAATCTCCTCTACAGCCTTATCGATTCCCTTTTTTATTAAGTTTGGGTTTGCACCTGCTGTCACATATTTCAATCCTTCTGAATAAATAATCTGCGCCAGTATAGTTGCTGTCGTTGTCCCATCTCCTGCCACATCAGAAGTCTTTGAGGCAACTTCTTTAACAAGCTGTGCACCCATGTTTTCTAAAGGATCTTTGAGTTCTATTTCTTTAGCTACAGTCACACCGTCTTTAGTACTTGTCGGAGCACCAAACTTTTTTTCCAAGATAATATTCTTACCCCTGGGTCCAAGAGTCTCTTTAACAACATTGCTTAATATATTGACACCCTTTAAAAGCGCCTGCCTTGCTTCTTCACCTAATGTTATTTGTTTTGCCATTTTTTTCTCCTTCTTACAAAATTAAGTGATTTTACCTAAGATTTCTTCTTCGCGAACAATGATATATTCCATGTCGTCAATTGTAACTTCTGTCCCGCTGAATTTTCCGATGAGAACCCTGTCACCTTTTTTAACTTCGAGAGGAATTATTTTATCTTTTTCAATTCGCCCCTTTCCAACTTCAATAACCTCTGCTTCCTGGGATTTTTCTTTCGCTGTGTCAGGAATAATTATTCCTCCTTTTTTGACCTCTTTCTCTTCTAACCGTTTCAATAGAACTCGGTCGTATAAAGGGATCACTTTCATTTGAACCTCCTTTATAAAATTATTGATTTAGTAGATTTAAAATGAAAGTTCTAATATAGAGCAAAAATCTCCAATTGTCAAGAAAAATGTTAAAAAATTAGCACTCTTCCATCTAGACTGCTAATTATATGGGAGGATTTCCATTTTGTGCGAATAAGATATCCAAGCGGATAAAATTGAAGAGAACAAATGAGGCTAACAATTTGATGTCCGTATTTTGGACTCCAGATTTTATTTTATCTCTAACGCCTTAGTAAGGTTGTGAAGAGTATTTCGGTGAAGACCCAATGCCTTAGCCATTTTTGTCTTGTTCCCTTTGTATTGTTTTGAGGCAGTTTCTATATAGATCTTCTCAAATTCTTTAAGAGTATCTCTTATTGGAAGCTCTTTATCTACCAATTCTTTGATAAGCACTTCCATCTTTTTATGTATAGTAAATCCCTCAAATTCTTTTTTCATGTTTCCCCCCTCTGTTTACTACTTCTCCATAAGCATCGCTGAACTTTTCTTTAAGTTCCTTAGGGATAAGACCTACAGCCAGTCTTGTCATTTTCAGGCAGCATGGGGCAAGCCGTGATTCTTTTAAAGCATTTATATTTACAGGAAATACCAGCATTGCAAAAACCAAAATGCCGCAGATAAGAATGCCTTTGACCAAACCAAAACCTCCCCCTAAAACATGGTTTAAAATTTTCAAGGGACCCTTCATCAATTTCGAAAACAGCCTTGAAATAAGCCATCCAACACATAAAACGATTAAAAATATCGTAAAAAACCCTAGAAATTTAGAGAGTGGCTGACTGGAAATGAAGCGTATATAAATCTCAGAAACATGAGGATAATAGACAAGTGCCAATATCAAGCCTAGGATCACTGATAAAATGCCTACTATCTCTTTTATCAACCCTTTTATAATACCCAAAACAAGCGTAATAACAAGGATTACAAGCAAAATTATATCAAGCCAGTTAAAAATCATTCAAGCCCTCCTTTTTTTCAGCTCTTCTACCATCCAGTAGCCTCCATTCTTAACAGAGCCAAATGGAACATTGGGTTTAATTGTTCCGTGAAAATCAGAACCCGACGTCGGAACAAGGTCAAGTTCACCAGCAAGTATTTTATAATATTCTGTCTGATCAGCATCATGGTAGGATGTATAAATTTCTAGGCCTTCGAGCCCCTTTTCTTTTAATAATACAAGATCCTCTCTACTGGTATGTTGAAAATATGCTCCTGGATGAGCAAGGACAGGAACTCCTCCTGTTTGAGGGGCTATTTTCAGAACGTCCAGCAAAGCAAAATTTCGGCTGGGAACGAAGGCAGGCATTCCCTCCATAAAATAGTCTTTATAGAAAAGATAAGGGGCATAAATTCTGTTTTCTGGATCTAAATATTTTCTGAAACCAGGATCCCCTGCCTTTTCAGCTTTATCCAGAAAAATCTGAGCAATGGTTACTCCCAATGGAGGAAAAGAGCCACACTTATTTACAACTTCACTCCAGCATATATCAAGACCTAATTTTTGGAGTTTCATAACCCTCTTACGAGCCTCTTTTTTCCGCCTTTCTGAAATTTCAGCGACAAGATCAGTCACAACTCTTTTATTCCAATCAATAAAAGGAAGCAATAAATGAAACTCACGGTCATCGAAACAGGTTGTAAGCTCCACATTTGGGATAACTTCAACCCCGAATTTTTTACCGATACGTAAAGCCTTCGGATATGCTGCTACAGTATCATGGTCAGAAATAGATATTGCCCTGAATCCTTTCTCTTTTGCCAGAGAAACAATACGGAAAGGCGAAAAATCTCCATCACTGCTTTTGTTCGAATGGATATGTAAGTCAATCTGATCCAACATGAACTCTCATTCTCTCCTGGTAACACACAAAACCCGATGGATCCCTTGCACAAAATTTATTAAGGGTATATGTTGAATTTCCTTTTAATCACGATCGGCATTTATTACTCTTCTGTCAAGCCGATTAAATCTACCCCGATCTTATCACCTCGTGACCCATTCGCGTTGAAAGACCACAGCCACATGTGGCAATCTCGACTTGCGAATAATCCAGGTTAGATAAAGAATAAAAAAAAATCAGTCAAAAAGCAACTAAAATGATATCCCGATGAAATTAAGCATCCTGCCTTCCAAATTATCATCACGACGGTATGAAAGCAGGTATTTTTCACAATGAGTACAGAGGTCTACAGAAAAAATGTTTTTCTTTTTCAGCCCTAGCTCAATCATCTGGCAGTAATTTGCTTCCTTTAAGTCCATAAGATATTTTCCGTTACCCACAGGGCTATTCAAAAAAACCTTAGTAGGTAGACACTCATTCTCAAATCTTTTGAGGACATCCTCGCCAACCTCATAACATTCTCGCCCAATACAGGGCCCCATAGCTGCAAGAAGGGAGGATGCAGTGCTCCCACAACAGGCTTCCATTTTTTGAATCACCTTCTTTAATATTCTCTTGCACGTACTCTTCCATCCGCAGTGAACCGATGCAATGACTTTATTTAATTCATCCACAATAAAAACAGGAAGGCAATCTGCAGTTTTTATAATGAGAAAAATCCCCGGACATTTTGTCAGCATGGCATCGCCTTCTAACTTTTTGTCGGGGAATTTTTCAATAACTCGAATAGTATCGGAATGAATTTGTATAAGCGATAGAAACTTGAAGTCTCTTAATTCAGTTTTCTCTTTAAAATGCTCTTCCTTTAAATATTTTGTCCCGAATCCGTGAATAATGAAAGGAATTTCTTCAAAACGAGGAACAACTAAAAATTCTTTTTTATGAGTCAAAATCTTCAATTCTTTGGTATTTCGTGAAAAAAGACTAATCCCGGAAGTAATCCATATCGTTTTTGCGTTTCTTTTTAAAAAAATAATCTTTTGTAACCCTGCCAAGCAAACCGGATAAAATAAGCAGGGATACCAGATTGGGAAAAGCCATAAAAGCATTAGCTATATCTCCAGTAAGCCATACTATATTCAGATGGACTCCCTGAAGGACAGACCCCACAAAAAGCAGTACAAGAAAAACGATTCTAAACGAGAAAATGATTTTTACCCCAAAAATATATTCCAAACACTTTTCTCCGTAGTAACACCAGGCGAGAAGCGTTGAATAACCAAAAAGAAGAGAGGATATGGCAATTATATATCCGCCAAATGGAAGGACTGAATTAAAAGCAGCAGCAGTAAGCGCAGTTGACGTAAGGCCGTTGGATACGCCAAAAGCTGCGGTTTGAAGGTAGACTCCGGTAATAACAATACTCAAAGTTGTCAGTGTATTGACGATAATGGTATCGATAAATGTCCCAGTCATTGCAATAAGGCCGTTTCTTGGCGGATCAGAAGATTTTGAGGCGGATTGGGCAATGGCGGCTGAGCCCAACCCGGATTCATTAGATAGAAGCCCCCGTCGCACACCCACTGAAATCGCTTGCTTTATTGATGTACCCACCATTGCTCCACCAACAGCTTTCATCGAAAATGCGGACTTAAATATAACGGCAAAGGCTGCCGGCAAATTTACAATGTTGGCAAGTATGACAATTATTGCTCCTCCGAAATAAAAGAATATCATGATCGGAACAAGGCGCTCGGACACGCCCCCGATCCTCTTGATTCCTCCCATAATGACTGTACCAACAAATGTCATGATAATAAGCCCGGTAAGCCAGAAAGGGATATTAAACTGGACATTAAACGCCAAGGCCATTGAATTGGATTGAGCCATGTTTCCTGTGCCGAAGAGACAGGCAAAGACTCCACAGATAGCAAAAAATATCCCCATGAATTTAGCTATTTTCTCGTTCTTGATTCCGTGCCGGGCATAATACATGGGTCCGCCGGACATTTCTCCTCTTTCGTTCTTTATCCTGAATTTGACCCCTAAGAATCCTTCGGCGTATTTGGTAGCCATACCGAAAAAACCGGCTATCCACATCCAGACTGGAGCCCCAGGGCCTCCAGTCGCGATGGCTGTGGCCACTCCCGCAATATTTCCGTTTCCAACGGTAGCTGCCAAGGCCGTCATCAGGGCAGCATATGGAGAAATGTCTCCTTCCTCTTTCCCTGATTTATCTTTATGCATGGCACCGCGTAAAACCATTTTAAGGGAAAGTATAAGCCGTCTCACCTGTATCAATCTGCAGACGAAGGTGAGTATAATTCCTGTCCCCAGAAGCAGGAAGACCATTACAGGAAACCAGATGGCATCATCTGATTCCTGTAAAAAAACAAGAGTTTTATCCAGAACAGAAAGGGAGATCGGCAAGTCAACATTCAGAATCTCATCTTTTTCCTTGACTTCAATCTCCTTCTCAAACGGAGTCAGACCGTAAAGGTCCAATTTAATGATATACTTACCAGGTTTGATTTCCTTAAAAAAATAACTTCCAACAGAATCAATAGCAGCTTTGGTGTATTTTTCTTCCCCGCGAGTTTTGATCAAAACTGCCCCTTTTGTGAAGGGCTTTTCTTTGGGCAGGGTAAATACTTTTCCTTTGATGTCAGCGGCATTCAAATTTGAAAGAGAGAATAATACAGTCAGTATAAAGAGAACAGCTATTGTTTTTTTCTTCATGTTTTTTTTAATCCTTCGATGTTTTTTAAACAGAGAAAATAAAAGTTATAGTTCACTTCCTGGGTGTGCATATCTTGAATCCTCTAGAAACGAAGTCAAAAAGTTCATATTGTTCCCTATCTATTACCATAAACATACTTCATCGTAAAGCCTTAAATTACCAATAGAAAAAATTGTTGAAAGGCAAACATTCCTGGCATAAGGTATTAGATGAAAAATAAATATAGATCGATGGGTAAGAACCTTAACCACCATAAGATAGAGAGAGATAATTAATAGGAGAAAAATGTGTCAATTACTATTTTGGTTTAGGAATATCTTCAAAATTGAAACAGCGGTAGTGTTCGATTATATCATCAATAATATCATCTTTTTTCAACTTCAAAATATCTAAAGTACTCCTTTTTCCCATAAATTGTTCTTCTTTTTCCTTCATTTGGCTTTTTTTATTTTTCCTTCCTCTTATCCGGAGCTTCAAATTTAGTTTCAGTGAGTCTTTTGGAAGGTGAATAATATATTGGAAACTATCAATTCCCGATTTTGGAAAGTTAATCACGAATGTAATCGATTCTTTTTTTGACCTGCTGTATTTCGACTTCATACCGAATACTCTAAGTTCTTCAGCCAAAGCCTCAAAAGCAGGCTCCACAATAAATTCACAAAATTGATCAAAGTTTTCTTTAGTTTCTTCTTTGCTATTTTCTATAATTCTTAACTCATCGAAAAATTTGGCTAAATTTGCTTTCCAATCTTTTTCCATTTCCTGCCTCTAATTTTCAATTGCTTCATATCTTATCATATTTGTTTCAATGATTCTATTTACTGGAACTTTCAAATTTTTTTGCGATGTTACTATCCTGAATTATTCACGAGCCGACCCAACCTACCCCTCGGTTGCCGCAGATAATTTATCAATAATAAATAACCTAAAGTCCATGACATTCGTATGAGTAGGGCCTGTAATAATCAAACCGCCGACTTTCTTAAAAAAATTGTAAGAATCATTATCCCTTAAATAAGCAACAGGATCCAATGACAAATTCCTTGCTTTTTCCATTGTTAATGGCCCTGCCCAAGCACCTGCAGCATCGGTCGGACCATCTATTCCATCAGTCCCAATGCTTAAAATCAGGAAATTTTCTAATCCTGCTTTTTCTTTGTCAATCTCAATAATAGAAGCCAGAACAAATTCTTGATTTCGGCCTCCCTTGCCTCCCCTTTTTACCGAAACTGTTAGTTCACCTCCAGACAAAAGGCACAATGGGAAAGTAAGAGTTTTTCCTGATCGAAGAATATTCATTAGAAGTGAAATATAATTCCTGGCTACCTCACTCGCTTCTCCATGGTCAGACGAACTCAGGACAAAAGACACAAACCCAAGATTTTCAGCTTCTTTCCTTGCTGCTTTAAGGGCATTGCTGTTATCGCCAATGATAAAATTTTCAATCCGTTTGAAAACAGGATCATCTTTTTTTGGGGTTTCTTCAATCTGCCCCATTATTCCCATTTCAATAACATCCTTTACAGAGGATGGCATAAAATCCCAAATGCCGTGTTTTTTTAAAATATTTAATGCATCTTTGAATGTAGAGGAATCCCAGCATGTAGGCCCTGAGGCAATCGTTTCTAAATCATTATGGATGACATCAGATATAAAAAGGCTGATGACTTCAGCAGGGAAAGCCGCCCTCGCCAGCCAGCCCCCCTTTATCCGGGAAAGATGCTTCCTGACAGTATTGAGCTCTTTAATATCTGCCCCTGCTCTAAGCAACTTGTAAGTAACGAGCTTCTTTTCCTCAAGTGAAATCCCACCTGCTGGAAGAGTGACCTGAGCCGAGCCTCCTCCTGATACAAGAAAAAACAGGAGATCTCTCTCCCCCATTCTTTTAGCTAAACCAAGGATGTTTTGAGCAGCCCTAAAGCTTGCCTCCTCCGGCAGTGGGTGAGAGGCAGGAATACATGTTATGTTTTTCTGCGTTATCCTGTCCTGTGGAGAACAGATGATAATTCCCTCTTTGACCCTGTCACCTAAAATTTCCAGGATGCTTTTTGCCATAAACGGTGCAGCTTTCCCAATAGAAACTAAATAGATGTTATCAAAAGAATCCAAGTCATATTTTTTATCCTGAACAATCAGTTTATTATCATGGATGGATATTGATTTTTTTATTAGGTTTTCAGGCTCTACTTCAGCAATAGCAGCTTTATATATTCTTTCTGCTTTACTTAATATATCCATTTTTGTTGTGTATCAAAAATCCTACTGGCATTCACTATATACTGAAATTTACCAAAACTCAAAAACCATTTTTTACTGTTTCTTCTTTACCTGTATCAACGGTTTATGATAATAATATTGAAAACTAAGAGTATTCTTGTAACACTTAAGGAGCATGAATATGGACAGTCCGGAATTGAACCAACGGGGAAATTGGGGCTCTAAAATTGCTTTTATCTTTGCTGCATCTGGTTCAGCTATTGGCCTTGGAAACCTCTGGCGATTTCCTATGATGGTAGGATTAAAAGGAGGTGCAATATTTGTCCTGACCTACATTCTTTCAGTCATATTCATAGGATTCACAGTAATGCTGGCCGAACTCACTATAGGACGGCATGCCAAAAAAAATCCTGTTGGAGCTTTTAATTTCATTAAGCCAGGAAGCCCATGGAAATTAGTCGGTTATATGGGAGTAATAACCGGTGTTTTTATCCTTTCTTATTACGCTGTGGTCGCCGGGTGGGCAGCAGGATATTTATATAAAACTACTATCGGTACTTTTAGAAGATTAGGCACATTCAGTGGTGACGAAGCATGGCGGGTTTCTGACATCATTTTTAAAAATTTTTCAGCAAATCCTTTAGAAGTTCTTATCTGCCTGTTTATTGTCATCGCATTTACAACATTCATCATTTCCAAAGGGGTTAAAGGCGGAATCGAAAGATGGTCAAAGATTCTTATGCCTGTCCTCTTTTTCCTTATCGTCATCCTCGCAGCTAGAGCATTAACTCTTCCCGGCGCCGAAACAGGTCTATCTTTCTACCTGAAACCTAAGTTCTCAGAATTCAACGCCGATGTCATTTTCTTTGCAGTTGGGCAGGCCTTTTTTTCCCTGAGCCTTGGAATGGGAACCATGATGACATACGGCAGCTATATCCCCAAGAAAGATAACCTTGTTAGCTCTGCAGGATGGGTTTGTTTCTCAGACCTCCTTGTTGCTCTTCTGGCCGGGATCATAATCTTCCCTACCCTGTTTACAACACCGGGAATAAGCCCCGACAAATTTCAAGCCGAAACAGGCCTTATGTTTCAAGTTTTGCCGATTGTCATTTCAAAAATGCCAGGCGGAAACATTTTCGGCATACTCTTCTTCATACTTCTGTTGATAGCTGCCTTAACATCCACAATTTCCCTCCTGGAAGTTCCGACAGCCTATTTGATCGATGAAAGAAACTGGAAAAGAAGAAAAGCTGCTGTTGTGATTGGCCTTAGCTCATTTTTGCTTGCTGTTCCTTCTGCTCTCTCTCATGAAGCTGTCAAAATTTTCACAAAGCTAAAAATCATGGCCAATATGGACCTTATATTTGGAAATATCATGCTGGCCATCGGGGCCCTTTTTATCAGTATATTTCTATCTTATTCCTGGAAAACGAGGAATGCTCTCAAAGAAATCGAATCCGGAAACAAACGCTTTTCGCTTAAACCTTTCTGGCTAATAAATATAAAATTCCTTGCGCCAATAGTCATATTTATTATCCTTATCTTTATTATTATAAAAACAATTACTGGCTAATGAGCCCATTTTGATAATAAAATATACTGCGTAAAATGCCAAAAAGAAAATATGGACTGACCTTCGTTCTTAAATTTGTCTTCAGTTTCAGTGTAATAGCACTCATCCTTATATTCAAGACATCGATTAAAGACATTATTAACACTCTAAAAGAACTCAACCTGTTCCTGCTTGTCCTGTCATTTTCCCTTCATGCTATAGGTCTTTTCATCAGCGCAGTCCGATGGCAAATCCTTATCCATGCACAGGATGACTCTGTTCCTCTAGGTTTTCTGGCAAAATCTTATCTTGTAGGCTCTTTTTTTAATCTTTTTCTTCCAACAAGGATTGGAGGGGATATTGTTCGCATCTGGGATGGATCCCGTTATTCCAAATCTCTTTTAAAATCCTCCGCAACTATTCTTGTGGAACGTTTTTCCGGCATCCTGGTGCTTTTTACTTTTGCTTTTACAGCATCCATTCTCCGTATTGACATGGCAAAGAAAATCCCCGTGATCTGGATTTCCCTTGCCCTGGGATTTCTAGGACTATGCCTTATTGCCGCCTTCTTTACACCCATCGCAGGCCGACTTCTCGGCAAAATCCCCAATAAGGGAACTCTAAAAAAGGTCTTACAGATAATATCTGATTTCCGCCAAACAATTCTTTTTTACAAAAAGAAAAAAATGGCTTTATTTAAAGTCTTAATATGGGCTTTTCTCCTTCAAGTAAATGTTGTCATCCACTATTTTTTAATAGGAAAAGCACTTCATCTTAATATAGACTTGCTCGACTATTTTATATTTATTCCTATTGTCCATTTTATCCTGCTCATCCCCATCACAATCAATGGACTGGGACTTAGAGAAGGCTCTTACATCGAGATTTTCACATTCTACGGGATTCTTCCAGAAGCTGCTTTTTGTTTCTCCATAATTGACCTGGGCTTTATGCTGATTATAGGAATAATAGGTGGGATCATTTACGTCCTTAGAAAATAATGGGATAAATATTATACTTGATTCTTATGCAAAAAGGGCAGTTTTTTAAAACCATGGGTAGATGCTTATTTGCCGCTGTCATTGTTTCAGTCTTTTTGTACAGCACTCCTTTCCAGCAAGACATCTCCGAATATGAAAAACGCCTGACAAAAATCGCCCAAGATATAGAAAATCTAAAGGCAAGGATCAGACAAGAAGAGAAGAAAAAAAATTCCGTCCTTTCCAAATTGGACAGGATAGGATTCGAGAAAAAACTGATAAGAAACGAAATTTCTATGTGCAATCTCCAGATTAAAAGGGCCAACACCGAATTAATATCTATAGGAAAAAGGATTACTCAATCAGAAACAAAACTTGACAGAGAAAAAGAATCGGTTGCAAAGATTCTAGTCACACTTTACAAGTTTGGCAAGCTTAACTATTTCGGATTCATCTTTCAGGCCAAAAATATTGGGTCTCTTCTCTCCGAGAATAAACACCTCACAATTTTAGCTCACTACCAAGAAAGAATTATTTCCTCCTACATAAACACCTTAACCGAATTGGAAACATCCAAAGAAGAATTGGAATCAAAGAAAAAAGAAATCAACCAATCTATCCAAAATACTCAGCAGAAAAGAAAAGAACTCGATGATCAGGAAAAAAACAATAAGACTCTCATAGGAGAAATAAACCAGAACCAAAAAACCTATTTGAAGGCTCTAGAAGAATTGAAAGACAGGACTGAGCAGCTACAGCTTCTTATAAGAAAATTACTTCAAAATCAAATCTCCCTCCCCGTCCATTTTAGCCCGCTCTATGAGAAAAAGGGAAAGCTTTCATGGCCGATCATAGGAAAAACTGTAACGTTATTCGGCCTTAAACGGCATCCCAGATTCAACACAATCACTATGAACAATGGGATAGAAATAAGCCCTCAAAAGAACATAATCGTTAGATCAATCCATCCTGGAACCATTGTTTATGCTGACTATTTCCAGGGTTATGGTAATCTGATTATAATTGACCACGGGATGGCATATTATTCCTTGTACGGTCACTGCTCAGATCTTTTTGTAAAAAAGGGAGACATGGTCGAGGAAAAACAGACTATTGCCATGGTGGGGGACATAAGCTCTCTCAAGGGAATCACGCTTTACTTTGAAATTCGCTTCAAGACAAAACCTCTTAATCCCTTGCAATGGTTGAAAAGAAGATGATAAAATTATTCATCCAAGAAAATGTTCAAAAAACAAACAAAATTCATTCTTTTTTCAATCCTCATTGCAGCATCTCTGTTTTTTCTATTTGAAAAAGAGTTCCTGACAGGCCGATCCTCCAAGTCTTTTCCCCAGAACAAAATCAGAATCCTGGGAAATGTCATTTCCCTAATCAAGGATGATTATGTCGAAAAACCAAATCCAACGAGGACAACAGAGGGGGCTTTTAGGGGATTGGTCAATCACCTCGACGTTCTCTCAAGCTATTTAGGAAAAGAAAGTGTAATAAAATTCAAACAGCAAATGCAAAATCGTCTAAAAGGGACAGGAATTGTTCTTTATAAAAGATACGGGTCATTTCCTGTAGTCCTTGGGATCAAGGAAAATTCTCCAGCAGAAAAAAAAGGGGTTAAAATCGGCGATTCTATCAGTTCCCTGGATGGCAGATCAACCTTAATGATGAGTATGTTTGAAGCAAATCTTTATCTCAAGGAAATAGAGGAACGCCCTGTAAAACTTAGGATCCTGCGGATGGGCAAAAATCAGGAAATCAGTATCGAAAGAACTACTCTCTCTGAAGAACCATTCTCATATTCTCCTGCAAAAGGGACAAGCGGCATTTTAAAATTCCACTATCTTTTCCCTCCCTCTGTTAACAAGATCAAAGAGAAAATTCTTCCTCTATTAAAAAACGCGAAAAAACCACTAGTCTTGGACTTGCGAAACTGTTATGAAGGTGATATTGAGGAAGCACGAAAACTTATCAATCTTTTCCTTAAATCAGATTCAATTGGCTATTTTAAAAAAAGGGGGGAAATCATAGAGACTCTCTCTTGTCCTGACGCCGCCGAATTAGATAAATTACCTCTTGTAATCTGGACAAATCAAGCCACTATAGGGCCAGCCGAAGTAGTTGCAGGCGTTCTCAAAGAATACAGAAATGCCAAAATCATTGGCTTTCAAACTCCCGGCCTCGTGGCAAAACAAAATTTCTTCGCCTTAGAGGATGGAAGCGGACTTCTGCTTACTTCGGCAGTTTTTTATATCAACCCAGAGAAAGAATTATGGCAGAAAGGCATAATGCCGGATATAAAGGTGAAGAGAGAAGATCTGAGCCTTGATTCCTATCTCAAAATAACATGTAATCTTTTTTGATATAATATATGCGAATATTCAAATCGCTCAGAGCAAAAATCTACCATAAATTTCCTCCAGCCTTTACTATTTCTCTATGCTTTCTAGCTCTTTTATCTGCCTTAGGATTAGACTATATCAGCTGGAAAAAAGGAGAAAAATCCTATCTGTTCCCCGCTCTTGCAGCAAAAAAGGAAGTATCCTTTAAAAAAGAGTTACTTAACGAAATTATCCTTCAGAATTTATTATTTCTCGGCATTCCTGAGGATTCAGTTAATCAATTCAGAGACACTAAAGGAATATATCATCTAATGGTTGACATCCCTAGTGAAAAATACGGTCTCTTAGAATCTCTCCTCGAAAATGAATTTAAAAAAACAAAATCTTTAATTGTCAAAAAGGAAGAACAACAAGCTGCGGGAAAATATTACTTTCTGTGGGAAATAGAGGGAAAAGGAAAACAAAGAGTTATAATCCTCTTTTCCTGCAAGAAAGAAAAAGTCAAAATAAAAGAGATCCCTCCTAAGGAAAAGCCTAAAAATAAAGTCGCTCTTATCATTGATGATATGGGATATTCCTTGAAAAGCTTAAACAATATCTGCTCTCTCGATGTGCCTTTAACAATCGCAATCATTCCTTACAGCCCTCTCGGGGAAAAAACAGCCCGTATTGCTCACGAAAAGCAGTTGGAAATCCTTCTTCATCTGCCTCTGGAACCAATCAATAACGGAGAAAAAAATAACAATATTAAAGGACTCATTCACTCAAATATGAGCAAAGACGAAATCATTGACACAGTTGAAAAAGATATTAAACAAATTCCATACATCATCGGGGCAAACAACCATATGGGCTCGAAAATCACAAGCAATGAAAAGCTCATGCGCATAATTCTCGAGTGTTTAAAGGAAAGGAATCTTTTTTTTATCGACAGCAGGACAACAGGAAACTCTGTTGCATTCAAAGTTGCACAAACACTTAATATTCCCTCAGCCTACCGCAATATCTTTCTCGATACAGTAGTTGATGAAGATCACATAAAAGCTCAGTTGATTGAACTTTTCAGTCTTGCAAAAAAGAACGGCAGTGCTGTGGGAATCTGTCACCCATTTCCAGAGACGCTCAAAGTCTTGAGAGAAAATTTCCATTTATTTCAAAAATATGACCTTGAGCCAGTTTTTGTTTCACAAATTGTCCAATAACCCAACTTAAAATTATTTGCATAATTGTAACACATCAATTATATTAATAAGGAGGAGGAGATAGATGAAAAAATGGTCATTTTTGTTAGGAGTAGCTATCCTCTCAATTATCGTAGTCTTTACTCTCAATAAAGTCGGTCTTATGAAATCTATAACTAGTGAAGAGTTGGCTGCGTCAATAGAAATCGAAGATGTTGAGACAAAATGGGTAGACAAATACTACCAGTCTTGGCCACCAAAATTAATCCTGGTTCCTGCAATATCCTTTAGAGTAAAAAATGTAACAGACAAGCCTCTGACCTATATAAATTTTAATGCTGTCTTCCGCTTCAAGAATGACTACGAAAACCTTGGAGATTGCTTCCTGGCTGCTATTCGCAGAGAACCTGTCAATCCTAGCGAAACAGGCAAGGTCATTCTATTAAAAAGCAATTACGGAGTCGAAGCCAAGAATCTGGCCTCATTTAAGAATAATCCCCAGTGGAAAACCGTCATAGTCAAACTTTTCTCTCAGTCCAAAGGTTCACAATTTGTCAATCTCGGAGAATGGGAAGTTTCAAAGAAAATCGACTTTAAAGAGCCAGAACCTGTCAACATAGAAAAGAAAGAAGAAAAACTTCCTTAATTCATCGATTCAAACCAGTTAAAGAAGCTTTTCTTAAGATCGTTTTTAAAAACACGGAAATAAGCCATGGATACAATCATCCCGTCAAGAATATTCTTAACAAAAGGAAAAGGACATCATAAGGAAAAATTGGCCAGTTTTGAGCTGGCCCTTAGAGATGCAAATATTGCTCCTTATAACCTTGTTAAAATTTCCAGCATTTTCCCACCACATTGTAAATTAATATCAAAAGAGGAAGGACTTAGTCTTCTCCAGCCAGGACAAATTCTCTTTCTTGTAATGAGCAAAAATGCTTCAAATGAAGCCCACCGTTTAATTTCTGCCTCCATAGGCCTTGCTATCCCAAATGCTCCCAGCCATTACGGATATCTATCTGAACACAGCGGTTACGGCCAGGAAGAAATGGAAGCTGGCGAATACGCAGAAGACCTGGCAGCATACATGCTTGCTACGACCCTCGGAAAAAATTTTAACCTCAATCAAATCTGGAACGAAGAAAAAAGTCTATACAAAATTTCCGAAGATTTAATCGTCAGAACTCAAAATATTACACAAACTGCTGAAGGAATAAAGGGATTGTGGACAACAACTTTTGCTGCAGCTGTTTGTCTGCCTTAGAAATCAAGCGGATTTGGCAAAAGGATTTTTATATAGCTTTTTTGTTTGAGTTCCTCTAAATATTTTTTAAGCTTTTTATCGCTTCTTTCTTCAAACAGTTTCTTTTCGATCTCTTTCTTCACGTCATCAAAAGCCTTTATGTAACTCTCCTTTCTATCCTCCAACCGCAGCAAATACCATCCATTTTTTATCTCAAGCCAGGAAGTTATTTCACCTTTCTTTAATACATCCACTGCCTGCTCCAGATTCTTCTCTAACTCTCCTTTCTTATAGACACCCAAGTCACCCTGAGATTCCTTCTCCGGTCCTTCAGAATACTCTCCTGAAATTACAGCAAAATCTTCCCCAGCTTCAATCTTAGCTTCAATCTCTTCCATTTTAGCCTGTACTTCTTCCTCACTTTTCCCTTCAGCCGAAATATAAATGGCCTTTAAGCTGTACGCTGGGGGCTCGGTGAATTCATCCTGGTGTTGTTTATAATAGCTTACAATCTCTGAGTCATCTATAACAACAGTCCTTCCAACATTCGTAAATATGATATTCTGTTTCATCAAATTCTCTTCCATCTGCATCTTCCAGTCCTCAAAGCTAATACCCTGCTGCATTAAAACCTGCTTTAACTGGTTATCTGTTTCAATGCCATTGTCTTTTTTAATCTTCTCAATAGACATATTAACCTGTTCGTTAACATTTATATCCAGTTTTTTAGCTTCCTGTAAAAGAAGAATATCTGTTATCATTTGATCTAACAGTTCACTTTTCATTTTCTTATACTGCTCATTTAGTTCTGCTCCCTGAAGTTGCCTGCTGAGTGTTTGATAGAGGATTTCATTCTGACGTTTATATTGATAAAGAGTGATTACTTCATCATTTACGACTGCAACAATTGCCTCAACAACTTCTTGGCCGCAGAGAAATATCACTGTTGATAATAAATAGAAGCAGACAATCAATTTTTTCATATTACTCACGGTTATTCCTCTGATAAGGAAAACTCAAATTTTCCGGATAGAAATCCCATCCCATTTTTTCTTTCAGTTCTTTTAAGTTTTGTGAAATGTTTTGTTTTATTTTATCATTTAGAATTTTTATCTTTATTTCAGACGCAGCTTCTTCTTCGGAGATTAATCCAGGCTCATACCATTTATCCAGCTTGAAAATATGATAACCATAAGAAGACTCTACAACAGGACTCAATTCTCCTTCTTCCAGGGAAAATATCACTTTTTCCATCTCAAAGGGAAGCTGCCCCATCTCAAACACGCCCATTTCTCCGCCTTTTGAAGCTTCTACCCCTATAGATATTTCTTTCACAGCTTTTCTGAAATCTTCATCACCAGAGCTCTTGAGCCTTTCAAGTACTTCAATGGCTTTATCTTCAGTCTTTAATAGAATTTGGCTTACTTTAACTCTTTCAGGCCGCAAAAATTCTCTTTTGTGGATATCATAATATTCCTTAATTTCTTCATCCGTAACATCAATATCCTTCACAATCTCGAAAGTATATTTCTCTATCAACAACCTTTCAAGCAGAACCTTTGTATCGATCTGATTCAGTGCTAATTTTTTCTCATATGGCCAGGACTCTTTCGCTAGTTTAGCAAGATAAGTTTTCTTTTCTTCCCATGTTAATGCAACTTCTTTACTCCTTGCAGCTTCTAACAAAATCTTTTCCTCGACAAAGTTATCAAAAAGGCGGCTTAAAGAATCAAGGGCCAGATTGTTGTATTCATTTCCAGCAATAAGAATAAGGTATTTTTCAAAGTCGGAATTAAAATAGAAAGAGTCCTCAATTTTGAGAATGATATTATTCTTTTTTTCAGGGTTATTCAAGTTATAATCCGATAGATTTTCCTCAACCTGCTTTCCACGGCAATTTATAATAAAAAAGGCAGAAAAAGGCACAAACAAAATTAAAAATAAACATCTCTTCACCTTGACATATTTCATCTTCTTTAAATTCAACCCATTATATTACATTAGAGATAACTCCTTCAAGATTAATATCGTTTCATCCATGATTTTTGTTTCTTTATCTGAAGACAGAATAATGCTCATCACCCCACGGGGAGTAATGGAACCCGAATATTTATTTACTATTCTGGTCAACCCGGATAGATTTGCCGGAGACATCGGAAAAAATTTAAAGACAATTTTCTGGCCAATACGGTCAATAGATTTAATCTTTATATACTCTGCCAGATACTTGACGGTCCCATAACAAAGAAGATTCCTGACGCTGGAAGGAATAGGGCCATTTCTATCTTTAATCTCATCTCTTAGTTTTTCAATTTCTTCAAGATCTTCTACTGAAGAGATCCTTTTATACAGATTAAGCCTTAGGTTGACATGTTGAAGGTAATCTTCTGGAATGTGGATATCTACCTTTAAATTGATCTCAGTTTTGACTTCTTGGACTTTTTCCTTCTTGAGTTTTTTGATTGACTTTCCTAAAAGGTGAATATAATAGTCAAATCCCACAGCCTCAATATATCCATGCTGCTGTGCACCCAGGAAATTTCCAGTTCCCCTAATTTCCAGGTCTCTTGCCGCAAGGCGAAAACCGGATCCCAATTCAGTAAATTCCTGTAGGGCTTTCAACCGTTCTTTGGCTAACTGGTTCAAATCCATAAAAGAGGGAACAAGAAAATAAGCAACTGCCTGGCGGGAAGAACGGCCCACACGTCCACGCAGCTGATAAAGCTGAGCTAACCCGAACTTATCAGCCCGGTTGACAATGAGAGTATTTACAAGTGGGATGTCAATACCATTTTCAATGATAGTGGTCGAAACAAGAACATTATATCTCTGCTGGATAAAATTAATCATTCTTTTCTCAAGGGACAAACTGGACATTTTGCCATGGATAGAAACTACCTTGGCCTGCGGCACCCATTTTTCTATCATTTGAACGATAGTATCTATGTCTTCAATCCTGTTATAGATAAAATAGACTTGCCCTCTCCTGGCCAGCTCCTTCTTTATAGCGGATGCTATAAGGCTACGGTTAAAGGAAGTAACGACCGTATGTATAGCAAGCCTGTCTTTAGGAGGCGTCTCAATAAGGCTAATATCCCTTAAACCAGTGAGCGACATATTTAAGGTCCTCGGGATTGGCGTGGCTGTCATGGTAAGAACATCAACATTGGCCTTAATCTTTTTTATTTTTTCCTTATGATTAACGCCGAATCTCTGCTCTTCATCTACAATCAGAAGTCCAAGGTCACGGAATTTAACATCCTCGGAAAGAAGTCTGTGTGTGCCGATAATAATATCAACCAATCCTTTTTGCAAATCTTCAATGATTTTCTTTTGCAGGGATTTTGTTTGAAGCCGAGTAAGGCTTTCAATCCTGACAGGGAAAAGTATCATCCTGTTTCTGAAAGTTTTAAGATGCTGACTGGAAAGAACCGTGGTCGGGCAGAGAACAGCCACCTGTTTTCCATCCATGACCGCCTTAAAAGATGCTCTTATAGCCACTTCAGTCTTTCCATAACCCACATCTCCGCATAAAAGGCGATCCATTGGAGACTTTGATTCCATATCTCTTGTAATTTCTTTTATTGCCCTGATTTGATCATCTGTTTCCGTATATTCAAATGTCTTATCAAAATCATCCTGCCATGTTCCCTCAGCGCTGAAAGCGTATCCTATGATTGCTTTCCTCTTCGCATACAGATGCAGAAGTTCTTTTGCCATATTCTCCACTGCCTTTTTTACTCTTATTTTAGTTTTATCCCACGTATTTGTTCCCAATTTATTGAGCACAGGGAAGCCAGTGCCTAATTTTGCATATTTTTGCACCAAGTTAAGGTCTTCTACAGGAATAAAAAGCTTATCATCATCCCTATAAAGAATTTCTATGAATTCACGGTATTTTCTTTCCACTGCTATTTTCACCAATCCACTGAAGACTCCAATTCCATAATCCGCATGGAGAACATAATCGCCTACCTTCAGGTCTTGAAAATGAGACATAAATGGCTTTATGTGTGACCGGCTGACAATAATTTTTTCTTCCGTGAAAATGTCTTTTTCAGAAAAATATGTTACCTTCAATTTTGGAAAGCTAAACCCTCGCTGAAGATCTCCCAGTAGAAGTACTACAGACTCATCTCTTTGGGGGAAAAAAGGAGAAGAAGATTCAACATATCTTATCTGATGTTGAGAAAGCAGGCCGGCAAATTTCTCTCTTACTCCTCTGCTTGAGAAATATATGAAAGTTCTTTCCCTTTCCTCCTGGGTTTTTTTCAAATATTTAAGGAAAAAAGGTATCTTGTTTTCAAACCTGGGAACAGACTGGAAAGGAAATTTGAACATCTTTCTTGATGATTGAGAAGCAAATCCATTCAACCGAACTGCGCTGTTTTTAATATACTCCCACAGGTGCGGAGAATATATTTCTTCAGGTGGAAGAGAGAACTTTCCCTCATTCTTAATATCATCATATTGCCCTTGAAAATCTTTTATTGCCTCCTCCCAGTATTTTTCGACTTCGGCGAAATCGTCAACAATATAAAGAAAATCCTTTAAATAATTACTGAAAGGCACAAAATGTTTTGAGTGGACCAATGCCTGAAAAGGAAAAGAGGAGGGAAAATTTCCTTTCTTAAGCCAGCCTGTTTTCTCACTAATGTCTTTTAAGGCAGAGGGCTCCACTTTTGCCCTGGCAAGTTCTTCCCATTCGCATATAAATCTATGGGAGCATGGAAATTCCCTTAGAGAAGGAATGATAATGTGGTCAACTTTTCGTACTGAACGCTGAGATGAAGTTTTAAATTCTCTGAGTGAGGCAATCTCATCTCCGCTTAATTCGATGCGGAAAGGAAAGGACTGCCACGGCGAAAAAACATCAACAACACCTCCGCGCCATGCATATTCACCATGAGAGCTTATTATATCTTGCCTGGTATACCCGTACCTACTCAGGACTTCAAGCAGGTGTTCACGTGTAAAAATATCTCCCTTTTCTAACCCTAAAAAAAACTGTTCTTTTTCCTCAAGATCAGGAAAAGGCTTTAGAAGTCCAAGGACATTGGTAATAACAAGCTTCGGCGGATAATTAAGCAACTTGAAAAAAAATTTCATTCGTGAGGATATCGACTCAAGAGCAGGAAAAATATCCTGGTATGGACTCTCAGATAGAGGAGGAAGTATATTGAGGCTTACATTTGAAGAAAACTGTGATAAAAAAAAAACGGATCTTCTTTTCAAAGAGAGAAAGAGAAGAGGAAGGCGGCAGTATCAAAACAACTTTTTTCTTTGACTCCTGTAAAAAAGCTGCTAGAAAATATGGCTTTGCCCCTTCTGTGAGACCGGAGATATTTATTCCACTTTCTCCATCCTTTACAGCATGAATCAAGTTCTTAAATTCGTCGGTCTCTTTTATGAAATTCAAACTCATATCATCATTATACAGTTTGCTGCCTTTTATTAAAGAGCTACCGGACATTAGAAGCAATCTTAAGCTTTTAATGTTGAACCTAATAAGTTTATAATATTTTATGTGGCGGATTATGAAAAATAATAAAAGAGTAAGCAAAAATATAGATGTGTGCTTTTATGAAGGGTACAAAGGACAGGAAACACCTAGATCAGTTATTATAAACAATAAGAAATACAAGATCGATAAAATAATCTGGAGAAAAAGAATTCAAGATAAAAAATCCGGAGAAACACATGAAATCTTCAAATGTAAAATAAAAAGCCGTTTGTGTAAGATTACTGTTTATGAGCCAGGAAAATTCGAAATCACTTATCTATAAAATGACTTGCGAAGTTCCGAGGGATCAAAAAGATCGGGAAGAAAATGGCCCTAATTGTAGAGTGGGTCGCGGTCTGACCTGAGGGCAGCTATCCCTCCATAATTCATCTTATCCTTTTCTTCTTATTTTCAACTCAGGTATCCTTATTTGATATGAGCCAAAATTGTTAGTTCTTGATAAACCATGACGAAGCATTTATAATTTTCTAGTCATCTCTAAATTCAAGGGAGAGAATAGAATGAAAAAATCCTTTTCTAATAAGATTATAATTTTCATCATATCAATATTTGTCTTAATATCCTCTTGCAAACCACCGTCAACTCTAGAACCAGACAGATATTTCGACACAGCAAAACTTGTATCTAACGAAGTTAGATTAACAATTCTCTATCCCTCATTGGGAAGCCTTCATTCGCTAATAGAGCTTGAAAAACAAGGTTTATTTAATGTTAAAAACCTGGTTGTAATCGGAATTTTCCACGAAAAAGAGCGTACAGACTATCAAAAATCTATTGAATTCGTCAAAAAAAACAGACTAGGCTGGATTAAGTTTCACAAGCTTTCAGGAAATATTAATAAAGACAATCTTTTCAAATATAATTGCCTAAGTAACGAGTTCAACAACATCTTTAAGAACTCGGACGGCATAATTTTCTTCGGTGGAGCAGATATCCCACCCTATATTTATTGTGAAAAGACAAACCTTCTAACACGCATCTCGACTCCATACCGTCATTTTCTTGAGCTTTCCTTCATATTCCATCTTCTCGGAGGAAGCCAGGATACAAAATTTAAGCCTTTCCTTGAATCGCGGCCCGAATTCCCGATTTTGGGAATTTGTCTTGGAGAACAAAGCCTCAATACCGGGACAGGTGGAACCCTGGTTCAGGACATCTGGTCAGAAAAATACGAAAAAAAATATCTGGAAGACGTGATCTCTTTAGGAAAGGAAAACTGGCACTCAAATCCTTATGCCTGCCTCTATCCTGAAGAAAAACTCCTATCTTACAATGTGCATCCAATTAAACTATGCGAAAATGGAAAATTTATATCAGATTTCGGCTTTAATAAAAACGACACACCATTTATTATTAGCTCCCATCACCAAATGGTTGAAAAGCCCGGTAAGGGTATAAAAATCATCGCCACTTCCTTAGACGGAAAAGTGGTGGAAGCAATCGGACATGATAAATATCCAAATATGCTGGGAATCCAGTTTCATCCAGAATTTCCTGTTATCTGGGACAACAGTACAATATTCAAAATAACTCCACAGGATAAAGAGGAGAAGACCATACTCTCAGTATTAAAAAACAATCCCCCAAGCCTTGCCTTCCACAAAAAAATCTGGTCCTGGTTTGGTCAAAAGCTTATTCAATCGCATACAGCCAGATAAAAGCTGATTCGTACGAAGCTTATAAATCACTCTTTGCAGATTCAATAATTTTCCTTACAATCTCAGAACTTGAATAACCGCAAAGGAACGGGATAATAATGACTTTCCCTCCCGCTTCTTCTACTTCCTGTTTGCCAACAACTTCTTCTGGTAGCCAGTCTCCTCCTTTGACAAGGACATCCGGAAGAAGAGATTCGATTACTTTCTTTGGGGACTCCTGCGAAAAAGCAACTAACCAATCAATATCCTCAATTGATTCCAGAATTTCAAGCCTTTCTTCCAGTGGGAAGATAGGACGGCCCGACCCCTTGATTTTTCTGATCGAAGAATCGTCATTAACTGCTACCACAAGGACATCACCGAGTTTTTTTGCCTCTCTTAAAAGATAGATATGCCCCCCATGGATGAGGTCAAAACATCCGTTTGTGAAGACAACTCTTTTCCCCTGAGATTTAAGACTTTCTCTTATTCCTATCAAGTTGACAAGTGACTGCAGTTTTTTAACCATTATTTTTCAGGTTTGTTTATTATCTTGATATTTGATCCCAGGTTTTCTTTATTCTGTCCTGGTGTATTTAGTTGTTTTACTTTAATTTGGCTGGAAAAATTCCATGAATGTTCCGGCCGGAAAATGCCGTCATCTTTGTATCTAGATGAAACCATAAAAGAGTAAAGGTTTCTGTGATAATCGTAGGGATAGCCATTTTTTTTATGAGTTGCAACATCCAAATAATATGTTCCATTTACGAGGTTCAGCTTTCCAATCCTGCATAAAACCTTACCTTCTCCTTTAACAGAAATTGGCTCAAAATCTTCAAGAAGGATGTTCGTACCGTAACAGCAGATTCGCTGAGAATTAAAAAGTCCTATGCCAAAAACAAAGTCTTTAACCTCTGACCTGGCCACAATATCCATCTCAATATCCATTCCCTCGTCTGGCGAAAAAACATATTTTTCTTTTCCGTCTAGATTTTTCATCCTGACTTTTGTAATCTCAATTTTTCTGTCCCCCCAGCGGTTTTCCCTTTGTTCTTCTCCCCAATTTTCCTCTCCAGTGACTTCTTGCTGCCGCTTCTCGAAATCTTCCTCTTTCTTTTCAGTAACATCCTGAAGATAGGCATCCACAACACGCTTGGGTTCCCCTATCATCTGAACTTTTCCGTTTTTGAGCCAAATAACCCGGTTACAGATCTTCTCTACAGAACTAAGGTCATGGCTTACAAAGAGAATCGTCTTCTTCTTCTGGTGAAAATCAGCGATTCTGTCCAAACACTTAGGCACAAAAGAAGCATCTCCAACAGCAAGCACTTCATCAATAAGGAGAATATCCGGATGCACATTTATTGCTACAGAAAATCCAAGACGCATATACATCCCTGAAGAATAAGTTTTAACAGGTGCATCAATAAATTCTTCAAGCTCAGAGAATTTTACAATTTCATCAAATTTATCATCTATTTCTTTCTTAGAAAGACCCAGCATTATTCCATTGATATAAACATTTTCCCGGCCTGTGATTTCTGGGTGAAATCCTGCACCGAGTTCGATCAGAGCCGAAACCTTACCATTTACTTCTATTCGTCCTGAACTTGGCTTGGCAATTCCACTAATCACCTTAAGGAGTGTACTCTTTCCTGAACCGTTCTCCCCGATCACTCCAAACGTTGTTCCCTTTTCGACCTTAAAATTGACGTTATCCAGAGCCATAACCAACTCATCCGGTCTTAATGATTTAAAAAAATCCCCCTTGATTATTGCGCTCTTAAAGGTTTTAAAACGATGCTGGAAAGAGTATTTCTGGTATACTCTTGAGACATGATCGACATTTATGGCAAGCACCTAAACCTCCTCTGGAAAAGAATCCCGCAGCCTGTCAAATATATAATATCCAATAAAAAACAAAACCAGAGAGATCAGGAAAGTAACTCCAAGTCTCTTCCAGTGGATAAGCTCCCCATAAAACACACAACTTTGATAACCCCACATTATATGTGTCATCGGGTTTAAGTTGAGGCAGATCTGAAGCCAAGTATGTTTTTGCACGGTGTGAAATGTCATCGGGTAGATAATGGGAGAGGCAAAAAACCAGAAAGTTAACAAATTTGCCAGAATGTCCCTGATATCCCTGAAATGTACTGTAAGCGACGACACGAGCAAGCAGAAGCCCAGCGTGAAAACATACTGGACCAGAATAACAATCGGCAAGAAAAGGAGATAAGGCGTATAACTTTTCCCTAATACTGGGATAAAAAGAAAAAGTATGGGGATGCCCAACAGGAAGTGGATAAAATTACTTGTCACTACAACAATTGGAAGAATTTCCGTGGGAAAAAGCATCTTTTTTATAAGATTTCCCTGGGCCACCAGTACATTGGCTGATTCCAAGGAAGATGCTGAAAACCACACCTGCCAAGGCAGAACTCCACAGAAAAGAAAAAGGGCATACAGCCAGGGAGAACCTTCAAATGCCGGATCTCGAGGCATTAAGATAAAACCAAAAACAACAGTATAGACAACCATCAGGAGAAGTGGGTTAAAAAAAGACCAGAAAAAACCAAGTATAGTTCCTCTATAGCGGGCCTTGAGTTCCCTTCCAACCAGAGTCTTGATCAAAGCCCTGCATTTATATAATTCCCTCAGATTATTAATGAATCTAAGCATGTCTTCTCCCCGAAAATATTTCCAAGACTTCTGAAGTATAATTTCCCTTCTCATCATAGATGATAATCGGAGGAAGAAGAACTTTTTCTTTCGAGTAAAAATTACATTCTGTAAGGAAGAGGTTGGGATCGCTACTCTTATGTGGGTAAATAAAGCGGACTGCTTTTATCCTTAACCCGCTTGTTCCTGCAGCTTTCATTAAATCTTCTCTCCTTCTTTCTGGAAAAACAAAACAAGCTTTTCCATCTTTCTTTAAGAGTTCAGAAGTTTTCTGCATTATATCAAAAATATTACATTTTAACTCGTGTTTTGCTATAGATTTTTCTTCTGAAACACTTAAATGTCCTTTGTTTTTCTGAATATAAGGAGGATTTGAATAGATGATATCAAATTTCTTCCGGGGCTTGAATGTACAGATATCATCTTCAACTATACTGATCCTTCCTTCCTGGTTGTTAATCTTCACATTTCTCCTTGCCAGTTCAACTAGAGATCTTTGAATCTCAACAGCAATAATTTTTTTAAAGTTTTTTTTGCTAAGCAGAAGAGAGATGATTCCACTTCCTGCCCCTAGTTCGAGAAGATTATCGGATTTTCTCGGCTGGATAAAATCAGCCAGGAGAGGGGCATCTAATGAGAAACGATAGCCTTTCTTTTTCTGGAGGACAAGGATACATCCATTGTAAAAGGTATCAAGAGTCTCATCCTTGTTCTTTATCTGACTTAACCTTATCCGTTTCACTTTTTTCTAATTCCGTAAAAACAATGATTCTTTCCGGAAGGATTTCTGCATATCCTCCACGGACAGGAAAGTTTTCTTTTTTGTGGCCCCGATTATACATTATTACTCCTCTTCCTAGAGCAACAACCAAAGGCCTATGGCCAGGTAGTATGCCCAGATAGCCATCTAAGCCAGGGAGAGAAACTTCCTGAACCTGATCATCAATCAAAAGCTTATCCGGAGCAATCACTTTCAGTCTGATGGAAGCCAATTTATCTTGTGTCATGTTGATTTCAGTTCCTCTGCTCTCTTAACAACTTCCTCGATTCCTCCCACCATATAAAAAGCCTGTTCTGGCTTGTCATCATGCTTTCCTTCCACAATTTCCTTAAAGCCCTTTACTGTCTCTTTAACAGGAACATATTTTCCCGCCCTCCCAGTAAATTCCTGTGCTACATTAAAAGGCTGGGAAAGGAAACGCTGGATCTTCCGGGCACGCGTGACAATAACTTTATCCTCCTCGGAAAGCTCTTCCATCCCCAGAATAGTGATTATGTCCTGAAGGTCTATATATCTCTGAAGGATTTCTTTGACATCACGTGCAACCTGATAATGTTCATCTCCGATAATCCTTGGATCCAGAATTCGAGAGAATGAACTCAAAGGGTCAACAGCAGGATAAATTCCTATTTCAGTCAGACCACGAGAAAGGTTCGTTGTTGCATCAAGATGAGAAAATATCGTTGCAGGAGCTGGATCTGTAAAGTCGTCAGCCGGAACATAAATAGCCTGGACCGAAGTAATAGAGCCCTTTCTAGTTGAAGTAATCCTTTCCTCAAGTTCACCAAGCTCTGTGGCAAGATTTGGCTGATAGCCAACAGCAGAAGGCATCCTTCCTAAGAGAGCTGAAACCTCTGAACCAGCCTGTACAAATCGAAAGATGTTGTCAATAAAAAGGAGGATGTCCTGATTCATCTCATCCCTAAAATATTCTGCAACAGAAAGAGCTGCCAACCCAACCCGTAGCCTTGCTCCAGGAGGCTCGGTCATCTGGCCAAATATGAGGGCTGCTTTATCGATTACTCCAGAACTTTTCATATTCAGCCAGAGGTCATTTCCTTCTCTTGTACGTTCGCCAACTCCGGCAAAGACAGAAAAACCTCCATACTGCTGAGCCACATTATTTATTAATTCCATGATGATGACCGTCTTGCCTACTCCTGCCCCACCGAAAAGCCCGATCTTCCCGCCCTTTAAGAATGGTTGTATAAGGTCAATGACTTTAATTCCTGTTTCAAACATCTCCAACTTGGTACTCTGTTCCTCAAGTTGCGGAGGTTGACGATGTATAGAGTATTTCACTTTGGTTTTTATCGGGCCCAAATGGTCAATAGGTTCACCCATAACATTCATCATCCTCCCCAATGTTGCTTTACCTACAGGAACCTGAATAGGGTCTTCCAAATCAATGGCTTTCATCCCCCGTGCCAAGCCATCAGTAGGATGCATGGAAATGCAGCGTACCTTATCTTCTCCAATATGCTGCTCTACTTCAACAATAACATCAACAGGAATAGAGGTTTGTTCCTTGCCTACCGATTTCTTGCTTGCAAGTATTCCCTTTTTCCCTTCATGAGCAGATTTCTCAGAGGAACCATCAAGATCCTTGTTTGTAATTCGAATAGCATTGTAGATTCTTGGAAGTTCGACATCTCTGAACTCAACTTCCACAACCGGTCCGATAACCTTTATAACTCGCCCGATTTTTTTCTTTTTTGCTTTTTCTTTTAATTCAGTTTTAGGTTTCAGTTTTCTTTTTTCTTTTCTTTTCGATTCCTTTTTTGCTTCAGCTTTTGCCATATTTCTCTCCAAACTATCTATTTTTTCGCTAGGGCTTCAACAGCTGACATTATTTCCAGAAGCTCCTTAGTAATTGATGCCTGTCTCACCTTGTTCAAGACGAGAGTTAACTCTGCAATCAAATCTTCTGCATTTTGTGTAGCACTATCCATTGCCATCATTCTGGCTGCGTGTTCAGCTGCTAAAGATTCAAAAAAACAATGATAAACCTGTTTTTCTACATAAAGCGGAAGGAGCGTGTTGAGAAGTGGAATTATGCCAGGCTCCCAATCAGGATGCACTTCTACCGAATATCTCGTTTCACTTCCCTTTCCTTCTTCTTTTTTCTTATCTGTAAGGTCAATAGGAAGAACTTTTAGGAAACTCACGCGCGGAGCAAGAATCGATTTAAACTCGTTATATGCTACATAAACAGCATCAATTTTATTTAAAACATAAAGACGCATTAAATACTGAGCTAGGTCTTCCAAATCCTTATCTGTGAATTCATGAAGATAGTCTACATAGGAACGGCCCACCGGAAACCGCAGTTTTTTAAAATACAAAACAGCTTTTTTCCCGATCAACACAAGACGTATTTTACTGCCTTTTGCCTTTTCTTCAAGAATACAGCGAGTTTCTTCCATAAGATTTGAATTAAAAGCACTGCACAAACCTTTATCAGAAGTAACAACAACAACTGCTATCTCCTTCTCTTCCCTTTTTTCGAGCAAAGGATGGCATGATTCAGGAGCCCAGGAAGTTACTTCAGATATCAGGTCAGGATAATTATGCCAGTATGGACGCCTTTTCAGGACAGTACGCTGGGCCTTTTTAAACTTAGCCGTGGCAACTGTCTTCATCGCCTGGGTTATCTGCTGTGTGTTCCTGACACTCCTTATCCTTCTTCTCAAGTCAATTAATGCAGGCATCTTATTCCTTTTCTTCTCTGAATTTTTCTGTAAACTCTTTCATTCCTTTGCTTAAATCTTTCTCTATCTTTTCATCAATTTCCTTTTTATCCTCGATCTTCTTAAGCAAGTCTGAGTACTCTTTTTCAAAATATTCAAAGAGCTCCTTTTCATATCTCTTAATCTTAGAAACTTCGATTTCATCTAAATAACCTTTGTTCCCTGCGAAAATTATCAAGACTTGTTTTACAACCGAAAGTGGAACGTACTGGTCCTGTTTGAGTATCTCAGTAAGTCTTTCGCCACGGTCAAGCTGGGCCTGGCTTGCCTTGTCCAGCTCAGTGCCAAATTTGGCAAAAGTCACAAGTTCACGATACTGGGCTAAATCCAGGCGCAATTTCCCTGCCACCTGTTTCATGGCTTTTATTTGAGCACTCCCCCCAACCCTTGAGACTGAAATTCCTACATTAATCCCTGGCCTGATACCCGCATTAAACAATTCTGGCTCAAGATAAATCTGTCCGTCTGTAATGGAAATAACATTTGTAGGAATATAGCCGGAGACATCCCCAGCCTGAGTTTCGATTATAGGGAGTGCCGTCAGGGACCCCCCTCCGTGTTTGTCATTATATTTAGCTGCACGCTCCAAGAGCCTTGAATGAAGATAAAAAACATCACCAGGATAAGCTTCTCGTCCAGGTGGACGACGTAGGAGAAGAGATATTTCTCGGTAGGCTGCTGCATGTTTGGAAAGGTCATCATAGATAAGAAGTGCATGCTGTCCATTATCCCTGAAATACTCTCCAATAGCACACCCGCTGTAGGGAGCAAGGTACTGTAAAGGTGAGGGATCACTGGCAGATGAAGCTACAATGATGGAATAATCCATTGCCCCATAGTCCTCAAGCATTTTTATTAAGTAGGCTATAGTAGAATTTTTCTGTCCTATAGCAACATAAATACATATCACATCTTTACCCTTCTGGTTGATAATAGTATCAACAGCAATGGCTGTTTTCCCGCTCTGCCGGTCTCCAATTATAAGTTCTCTCTGACCACGGCCTATTGGAATCATTGCATCAATAGCCTTTATTCCTGTCTGTAATGGTTCTCTTACAGGCATACGGTCAACAACACCAGGAGCAAGGCGTTCCACTACCATATTTACATTGCTTTTTATCGGCCCTTTGTCATCTAAAGGCATTCCCAGAGGATTCACTACTCTTCCGATTAATGCAGGGCCAGAGGGAACCTGCACTATCTTATGGGTCCTCTTGACGAGGTCACCTTCTCTAATCAGCTGGCCCTCACCCAAAATGACTACCCCAACACTTTCTTCTTCTAAATTAAGAGCAAGACCATAGACATCCTGAGGAAACTCCAGCAACTCGTTATACATAACCATATCAAGCCCATAAACTTGGGCGATTCCGTCTCCTACAGAGGTTACAGTCCCGATTTCTTTGATATCGACTCCAATCTTATAGCCTTCTATCTGGCTTTGGATTACTTTGCTGATTTCATCAGCTTTTATTTCCATTTTTTGCCTACCCTTCGATTATTTTTTCCTTTAGTTTCATCAAGTCTCCCTTAAGAGAAACATCATAAATTATATTTTTTCTCCTTATTAAAAGCCCTCCTATTAAGGAAGGATCATTCTTGAATATTAAAGAAACTGGCCTTTTTTCCAAGCGCTCTAGCTTTTTCTCCAATTTTTTTTTCTGCTCACCAGTCAGCGGGACAACAGAGAAAACTTCAAACGTGGAGATACCATTCTCCTCATTCCACAATTCAGGCAAGAACTCCAAAATATCCACTAAAATACTCAGGCGGCCATTTTTAACGATCAAAACAATAAACCGTGAGACTTTTTCTTTAAATGAACCCCTGGCCAGAATCTCTGCTGTTATTTCGGTCTTTTTTAATGCAGGAAGAAATGGGGATGTAAGAATATCATACAGATCTTCCTGTGTGGAAAGCATGTTTTTAAAATCAAGAAGCTGCTGGCGAACAGCTCCAAGTTCCTTCTCATCTTTGATGGTATTAACTAACCCTTGAGTGTACTTCTTTACTAGAACCTGATTTTTCATATAAATTCTCAAGCCTTTCTATAGATTTATCTATAAGAAAAAATTGGTCTCTACCAACTATTTTCTTATGAATCCTCTCTCTTGCTAAAGAAACAGCAAGGTCAGCCGCATATTCTCTAAGCTCTCTAGTCTTTACCTCATAAAGCATTTTGATCTCTTGACTAGTTGAATCCTGTATCCGTTTGGCTTCCTGCCGGGCATCTTTTAGGATTCGCTCTTTATTTTCATGACCCTGCAATTCGCCCTCTTTTTTAATTTTTTCAACCCTCTTCGCCAGTTTATCCAAGCAGGCTTTTCCTTCCTGAAGTTTTTTATCTGCACTCTTTCTCGCCTCTTCAGCTTCCTTCATACAGCGCTTAATATTACTTGCCCTTTCTTCAAGAAATTTTTTGATTGGTTTAATAAGAACAAATGCCAACCCCCCAAAAAGAATCATGAAATTCAAGGTTTTTCCAATGAATTCCATTGCATTTGAAGATTGACTTCCCTCTCCAGGAGCCATAAAAAGAAAGAAAGGCGTCATTAAAAGAATAATAATACACTTTTTCTGAAACATCACTTTAGGAGCTTCTGTTCTATCTCCTCAGCAAGAAGTCTACTTCTTGATTCCAGCTCTTTCTTCAAACTCTCCATTTGTTTCTCTAAGCCTTCTTTCGTTTCCTTAACTTTACTCTTACATTCTTTAGATATTTCGGCAAGCATGCGCTCTTTCTCTTTTAAAGCTTCCCGTTCAAACCTTTCCTGTGTTGAAAAGGCATTAGCTTTAGTTGCCTTTATGCCTTCATCTATCTTTGATATGGTTTGTTCATAACTCTCAACCGCTTTTTGAGCAGCTTCTCTGTTATGATTTATTTTTGCCTCCCGGTCACCCATAGTTTTTTGCAAAGGGTTAAAAAAGATTTTTATAAGTACAGCTAGAAGAATCCAGACTAATAAAAAAACTATTATAATACTGGCATCAAACGATAACATGTTGATTAAATTAATAAAAATATTTCAATAATTCAGGATAGAGAAAATTACCATGTTTGGCCTAAAAAAGCAAGTTATAAGCATGTTTTGCAAAATCCCCCGAATACGAAACTTCTAATAGAAAAATCTTCTATCTTAAGAGAGATTTTCGCTTTTTGTGTGAAGTTGCGGAATTGCTGCATGTTTTGTTCTTAAAAATTTTTTTAATTTCCCCAACAAGAAAGAGCGAGCCTGCTATCAAAATAGCACCATTTACTGCAGCACTCCTGACCGCAACATGAACAGCGTTTTTCAAGTCAGGCTCAAGGATTATCTTATCATGATACTCACTGATTCTACTCTTTATTTCCTCTGGCGAAGCGGCTCTGTAATAAGGAAAACACGTAAGGATGATTTTATCTGCCATAGGAAAAAGAATTTTTGCTAAATTCTTGATTTGTTTATCTCTCATTACGGCAAAAATAAGGATTCTTGGGGAAGCAATAAAATCCTGGATATATCTCCTCATTGCTATCGCTCCTTCTTCATTATGTGCACCATCCAGCAGAATAAAGGGATGCCGGGAGATTATTTCCAGACGTCCATCCCATATTACTGTTTGCAGACCCTCAATAATTTTTTTCTTAATAAGTTTCTTCCAGTTCTTGCTGATTTGTTCTGAAGCGGCAATCGCAACAGCCGCATTGTTTCCCTGATGTTCCCCATAAAGAGAAGGTGAATAAATATACTCGCTTCCGTCATATATATACTTAAATACATAGTTTGTTTCAGTCTTTTGCTGCTTAAAGCATCCCTTTTTATCAAATACACCGATAAAAGGAGCTCCTATTTCTGCGGCCCTTTTCTTTACAGTCTCATAAGCCTCTGCAGTCTTCACTCCACAGACCACAGGAACTCCAGATCTTATGATCCCGGCTTTCTCAAACGCGATCTGACCCAAGGTGTCTCCAAGAGATCTTTGATGTTCGTAGGAAATTGTAGTAATAACTGAAAGTATCGGATTCACAACATTCGTTGCATCAAATCTTCCTCCCATCCCAACTTCCAGAACAGCAATGTCCACTTTTTTTTCCTTAAAATAGAGAAAAGCTAAACAGCTCATCATTTCAAAGTAAGTAGGTGGGGAAAGAACCTTTTTTGATGCGATGAGATCCTCTATCTTTTTTTTAAGGAAGCTAAGAAGCCTGCTGAAGGCTTGCTTTGAGATGATGTCATTTCCTATTCTTATTCTTTCTTCAACTCTTATAAGATGTGGGGATGTAAATAGGCCTGTGCGAAAACCATGGAGAGACAAAATGTGTGTAAGCATAGCACAGACCGAGCCTTTTCCATTTGTCCCGGCTACTAAGATTGAAGGATATTTCCGATGCGGGTCATGAAGGCAAGAAAGAATTGTCCTGACATTATCTAATCCGAACTTGATACCAAGATTTTGAATCTGTTCAAGATAGGATAAACACTGTTCATAATTCATTGAGGATTATCAAGGAAAAGCCGCAGCGCTCTTATAAGATATGAACGCAATTTTTTCCTCTCTACAATATCGTCAAGCATCCCGTGGTTCAGCAGAAACTCTGAGCGTTGGAAGCCTTTTGGCAGCTTTTCTTTTATTGTTTGTTCAATAACCCGTGGGCCTGCAAAGCCAATAAGGGCATTTGGTTCAGCAATGTTGATATCACCTAGCATGGAATAGCTGGCAGTAACTCCGCCAGTTGTCGGGTCAGTAATGACAGAAATATAAGGAATGCCACTCTTCTCAAGCCTGCCAATAGCTGCGCTTGTTTTTACCATCTGCATAAGAGAAAGACATCCTTCCTGCATTCGCGCTCCTCCAGAACAGGAAATAATGATTACAGGCAGTTTTTCCTTAAGGCCTCTTTCTATAGCCCGTGTTATTTTTTCTCCAACAACTGAACCCATACTTCCACCCAAAAAAGAAAACTCCATAGCTATAAGGATGACATTTATCCCTCCCATCGTACCCAGAGCACACAGCACTGCTTCCACGAGACCTGTCTTTTCTTCATTTTCCTTCAGCCGATCGGAATATTTCTTTGTGTCTTCAAATCCTAAAGGATCGAGAGGATGAATATTTTGATCAAAAAGTTCATACTGACCATCATCAAAAAGCATCTGCAGTCGCTTTTTGGCCGACACCCTGAAATGGAAGTTGCAGGCCGGACAGACGTATTGATTATCAACAATGTCCTGAAGATAGAGAATTCGCCTGCAATTATTACATCTTGTCCATAGATTAGCCATTGATTCTACCTTCCAATTTAAGATGTCTTACTTCTCTACGCCTAAATACTAAGCAATTTTCTAATTTTTATCAACCCGAAATCCGACAATGAAAATCGCCATGAAAGATAATGCGTAAGATGAATCCGGGAATCAAAATCGAAACAGTCTCTAATACTCATAACCCAGAAACTGCCGGATTTCCACAAAACCAGGGAATTTATTCTTTCTTAGAAGAAAGGCTCTTTTTTCCCGCCATATCGGCAAGGATATTTATTACAGATTCAGGATCTGGAAGTTCTTCTTCAATATCAATTTCATCATGGAGTAAATTCATTACGCAACTTACTAGAGCATCTTTATTATAAGGTTTCTCAAAATAATCTGCAGCACCAAAAGAGTGTAAAGCTTCATTTCGGTACTGATGACCTTTATACAAACCGGTAACAATAATAACAGGAAGGCTTCCTTTTGTCTCATTAAATATCTTCTGCGTCAGGTCAAAACCATGAAGTTTAGGAAGCATGGCTTCAAGCAGGATTAGATCGGGTTTTTCAGATTTATATTTATTATAGGCCATCTGGCCATCTGTGGCTTTTATTATCTGGAGTTTGTAAGCCGAAAAAAGATTAGCCATTATATCTAGACTTTTAATGTCATAATCCACGATTAATATTTTTTTTTCAGGCATTTCTGATCTTACTTTACACCGAATAATCCAGATACACTGAATTTTAAAAAAATAGCCGGCCATTGTCAATACAATCAGACAATAAGGCAAATCATCGATATGTCTTAACAGATTATAGCCATTTGAAATTGATTATGATATATTGATGCAAATGAACAAAAAGAACTTATTGGATTTATCTCTAGTTATTCCTGTTTATAACGAGGCCAGAAATCTGCCTGAGCTTTACAAAGAAATTAAAAACTCCTGCGACCAATTAGGGAAATCATACGAGATTATTTTCGTTGATGATGGAAGTTGGGACGAATCTTTCCCTTTGCTAAAGAAAATCCAAAAACAGGACTTAAAAGTCAAAATCATAAAAATGAGGAAAAATTTCGGACAGACGGCTGCTCTTTCTGCAGGATTCGACTATTCTATAGGAGACATAATCATCACTCTTGATGCAGACCTTCAGAATGACCCAAACGATTTTGGCATTCTTTTAAAGAAAATCGAAGAAGGATACGACATAATAAGCGGTTGGAGGGTAAAAAGAAAGGATAAATTCCTATCAAGGCGCCTTCCTTCCATAATAGCCAACCGGCTTATTTCTGTCATCACACGAGTTAATCTTCATGACTATGGCTGTACTCTAAAGGCTTTTCGCAGAGATGTAATCAAGAATATAAATCTCTACGGAGAACTTCACCGTTTTATCCCTGCTATTGCAAGCAATATAGGAGTGACTATTGCTGAAGTTAAAGTTAATCACAGGCCAAGGCGCTACGGAAAATCCAAGTACAGCATAACGAGGTTTATCAAAGTTATCCTAGACCTCCTAAGCGTTAAATTCTTCCTGAGCTATTCCACAAGGCCTCTTCAGATGTTCGGGGTTTTCGGACTGATAAGCGGAATCACAGGGGGAATCATAGGGCTTTATCTATCCTATCAACGGCTTATAGTAAAAGTTGGCATCAGCGGCCGTCCCTTGCTTCTTCTTTCTATTTTGCTGATTGTTATCGGCGTCCAATTTATCACTCTGGGACTTTTAGCAGAAGTTATGGTACGCACATATCATGAATCCTTGAACAAAAAAATCTATTCGATCCGGGAAATCATCGATTCTGATTCAGACGAAACTTCAGAATAAATCAATACTCCAATGAAAATATTAATGCTTGCTCCAGAGCCATTTTTCCAACCAAGAGGAACACCTATAAGCATTTTTTTCAGGATAAAGGTTCTTTCCAACCTTGGCCATGAAATCGACCTTATTACCTATCATATTGGAGATAATAAAAAATTTAAAAATTTAAAAATATTAAGAATCCCAAATCTTTTTTTTATAAATAAAATAAAAATCGGACCTTCTTCTGCTAAAATTCCCCTCGATTTTCTTCTTATTTTAAAAGCTGTCTGGCAGCTCACACAAAAAAAATATGATATGATATTTTCTCATGAAGAAGCAGCACTATTTGGGGTAACTCTGGCAAAAATCTGGCGGCTTCCTCACATCTACGATATGCATTCCAGCCTACCTCAGCAGCTTGAAAATTTTAACTTTTCTCGTTCAAAACCCTTAAAAAAGATTTTTATGTGGATGGAAAAATACATCTTGAAAAACTCAAATGCCATCATTGTCATCTGTCTGGACTTGCTGAAAAAAGTCAGAGCAGAAGGATTCGGAAAAAAATCAATTCTTCTTGAAAATTTTATTGATTTTGAACACCCAAAATATTCCCAATATGAAATAAAGAAAAAACGACAAGAATATGCCTCTGAAGAAGAAAAGATTGTCCTTTATGCTGGAAACTTTCAACCTTATCAGGGTATCTATCTTCTCCTAAAAGCAGCAGCAAAACTTCGAGACGAAAGTGTAGTCTTCCTTCTAGTAGGGGAGAACAAAACCGCTGTTGAAAGAATGAAAAAGAAAGCAGAGGAATTAAACATATCGGGAAAGGTACACTTTACAGGTCAGGTTCCTCCTTTTGTGATGCCTTTGTTTATCTCTCTAGCTGATGTCCTTGTTTCTCCCCGCCTCTCAGGAACAAACACTCCTCTGAAAATTTACTCTTTTCTGAAATCCGGAAAGCCCTTGGTCGCTACAAATCTCTGGACACACACACAAATTTTGAGTAATAAAATTTCAATTCTTGTGAACCCTGATCCAGAAAGCATGGCTGAAGGAATTTCATTTGCACTTTTCAACGAAAAAGCAAAAGAACGTGCATACACGGCAAAAAAGATGGCAGAAAGAAACTACACTTATTCTAAATACAGGGGAAAAATCATCACAACTATTGAGACGGCATCTGGATTGGAAAAGAGTTGTGTTTAGTGCAATGAGAGTCTTTATTACAGGAGCTTCAGGTTTTATCGGAAGCTATCTCGTCGAGAAATTACTCAATAGAAACTGTCATGTCCGCGTCCTTATCCATAATAGAAACATTCACAGAGAAAAAGACTGCGAAATTGTGAAGGGAGATATCCGCGATCTCAGCTTGTTAGAAAAGGCGCTCGATAGCACTGATATCATTTTTCACCTTGCCGCAGCCCTGGGAGCCTCTCTAATAAGTAAAAAGGAATTTTCCCAGATCAATACAGAAGGAACGAAGAATATTTTGAGAGCTGCCCAGAAAACAGGAGTTAAAAGGATTGTCCATTTTAGCTCGGCAGGGGTCTTGGGGTCAGTGAAAAAAAACGAGACCGCAGATGAAGGCTACCCACTAAACCCACGGAGCATCTACGATAATACAAAGCTTGAAGGGGAAAGGACTGCTCTTAATTTCGCAAAGAATGGAATGAACATAGTTATTATTAGGCCAGGATGGACTTACGGGCCCGGAGACAGGCGAACTTTTAAACTAATAAAAACTATAGCAAAAAAAAGATTCATCCTTGTAACAAGAGGAAATGCCTTGCAGACACCTGTCTATATTGACGACCTCATCGAGGGTGTTCTACTCTGTGCAAAAAGAGGAAAAAAAGGGCAAATCTATCATATTGCAGGAAATGAAGCCCTGACCGTAAAAGAAATAACTGATATAATCGCCTCATCTTTAGGGAATAAAATACCTCCTTTTTCGCTCCCTATTTTTCCAGTGAAAGCAGCAGTGTGGCCTGTAGAAAAAATATTATATCTTTTTAAAAGAGAATCTCCACTGTCTATGGGAAAATTGTCTTTTTTCATCCACCCCAAACCTCTTTCAATCCAAAAGGCAAAGCAGGATCTTGGCTACAGTCCGAAAGTAGATATTAATACGGGAATGGCTCAAACTATTGCTTGGTATATAAAAAACAAATGGATATGATAAGTTGGCTCATTACAAATACGGATACCTGAGTAGGAAATATAAAGAAGATGAGAAGATGAATTTGAGGGGATGGCCGCAATTGACTTCAAATTATCGAGCATATATTATATCCCTTATTTTAAAAACAAAATAACTGGAAAACAACATTACAAACAAAGAAAAAGTGGGAAAATTTTATGATGTTGTATGGACAGAATACATTCCTGAATATAGAGAAACAGAGAAACACTGGAAAATCTTTTTCTCTCCAGAAGAAGTCAAAGGAAAATCTGTCCTCGATGCTGGATGTGGAACCGGTATCTTCAGTATCATCTTCGCCAATAATGGCTCAGCCAAAGTCACCGGAATCGATATCAGCAATGGAAGCCTTGATACAGCGCAGAATCTGAAGAATAAATTCGGAATTCACAATGCGGAATTTATAAAACAGGACATGTTAGAACTCCTTTTTCCTGATGAAAGCTTTGACATAGTCTGGGCGTGGGGAACTGTTCACCACACTACCGACCCATTCAAGGCCATAACCGAACTGATAAGAGTACTCAAAAAAAATGGATCTATTCTCCTCGCTGTCTATACAAGAACCAGACTCACTTTCATCCATGAAATCATTAGAAAGACACTGATCCGAACTCCCAAGATATCATGGAAGCTTATTTCAAAGATTCTTGCTATATTTCTCGCTCCTGTTGTCTTTTTCTTCAAGAAAAGAGAGAAATCAAGAAAGGGTGAAAAACTCGAAGAGCTAATTATGGACTGGTATTTCGTTCCCATAAGGCACTATTACGTCCCAGATGAGATTAGAACATTCCTTGAGAAAAAAGGATTCGTAATAGAAAAATACCTTCCTGCCTCAGGCCGGTTTGACAGTACTTCAAATTTTATTTTCAAGGCCCGAAAGCAGTAAGAAAAATTGTTATAGATATAATTTTCAGCCTGAATAATTCAGGATAATAAAAATTGACTTACAAAAAACTAGACGTTAAGATAAACCCCTAAAAAATAAATATTTATTGATAGTCTTATCTTAGAAATGACGGATCACATGCAACAATGAAGAAGATCAAGCTGCACACAAAGATTTTCATAGGACTTATTCTGGGAGTAGCTGTAGGCCTTATTTTTGGCGAGAAAGCCACAATAATCGAACCTGTAGGGACCATCTTTCTGCGCTTAATAACAATGGTTGTTGTGCCACTCGTTTTCGTCTCCCTCATGCTGGGGACAGCAAGCCTTGGGGATATTCGAAAGCTTGGACGTATTGGAGTAAAAACAGCTGTATATTTTATCATAACCACTATCATTGCAATTTGCATAGGCCTCATTTTAGCCAACATCGTAAAGCCGGGCGAAGGTCTAAAAGAAAATGTCAAAACAGAGCTTTACAAGAATTATGAATCCACAGCCCAAGTAGGCATTCATAGAATGAAAGAAAAACCATCTCTGGTTGAAGTGTTGGTAAACATTGTCCCTACAAATCCCATTAAGGCACTCATCGAAGGAAATATGCTTCAGGTTATTTTCCTAGCGCTTCTATTCGGAGTAGTCCTTACTCTCATAAAAAATGAAAAATCAAAAAATCTTATAGAATTTTTAGACGCTTTAAACGACACCATCATTCAGGTTGTCCACATTGCCATGAAACTTGCTCCGTATGGTGTTTTGGCTTTAATCGCTGCTGTTATAGGTAAATACGGTG
>AWNV01000012.1 GCA_000493965.1 Candidatus Aminicenans sakinawicola JGI OTU-1 | reverse complement strand
AAGATGTTCTGGATTTTTAACTTCAATCCCCACTAAACCCAGAAGCGAGGACAGAGGCTTACTGAATATTTTGTTGAAGATTTCAACTAAAAATAAACTGTGTTCTAATTCTTCCATTTTTTTATCTTCGAGAGAACAACCACTGCTTCCACAAAAAATACAGGAATAATCATAGAAAACCCAACTGCAAAAGCAATAATCTTATTTGAGAAAAAAAAAGATTATAATAGAAAAGATTGCAAGAATCAACAGGAGACGTAAAACATAGAGAAGGGCAGCTGATTTAAGAGCTTTTTTTCGCCCGAGGAGAAGGAATTTGGAAAGGGCTTGTCTGAGCCAAATGAAACTTATTACAGACAGACATCCTCCGGCAAAAACAAGAATAGCTGTCAGGAGATCAAAGATAATGAGTGCGGCTGTGGCTGGAATTAATGAAAAAAAGAGAATTTCTCCCGGTATACGGCGTAATATTTTTTCTTCAATTTGATCTGATGTCTCAGGTTTTGCCATTTTTCTTTTCACTTTTCTCCCTGTTGCATATTCGATGTATTATCGTTTACATATTGATCATCCTTATATTTATTAATTCCCTTCATAAGGCTTATTAAACCCGAAGCTATGCCAAAAAACAAGAAAATCAGCAGCATCCAGGGTTGGGTATGTAATACTTTATCGAGCCAGTATCCGAAGAACAAGCCGATCGCTATAGAAGATGGAAGCATAAGCCCCAGCGAACTTAACTCCGCGATCTTGCGGAATTTGGGCTTTGTATCATTTTTATTACTGTTCATTATTTCTAATAATACCATAATTTGTACTTAAAGAATCAAATTACATAAGGAACAAATTCGAGCAAGAAGATTTTGTGTAAAGAAGGAGTGTATTTCTACAGATGTTCAATTTTTCCTTTTTTTTTCGATTATCCCCACTATATTTTTCACCTTCTGGTCCTGATCTTTGCGACAGATAAGAAGGGCGTCCTCCGTATTAACAACAATGATATCCTTGACTCCAATCAGGGCTGTAATCTTTTGCGGGTTATATACAAGGCAGTTTTCAGAATCCAAAACGATGCTATCTGTTCTAAAGTTGTTCCCGTATTTATCCTTGGCCCAGATATCAGCCAGGGACGACCATGACCCTACATCTGACCAGCCAAATTCCCCTTTGCACATCATTATACCTTTTGCCTTTTCCATTAACGCAAAATCGATAGAGATCGAGGGGATTTCTTTAAAAATTGATGCTATTTTAGCATCGTTTTTGTATCTCAAAGCCTTAAGAATCTTTTCCCAGTAAGGGAATATATCAGGAGAAAAAGATCTGAGTTTCTTTGCGAAAACTTCAGCCCTCCAGAGAAACATTCCTGAATTCCAGTAGTAATTCCCATCTTCTACGAATGTCTGAGCCTGCTTATAATCGGGTTTTTCTTTAAATCCTTGAACATGGAAAAAATTTTCTCCCTGTACGCTGAGAGGATTTTCTTGAGAAAATCGTATATAGCCGTATCCAGTTGACGGATATGTAGGAGGTATGCCGAAAGTAATTAGGTGTTCTCCTTTTGCAGCAGCGGCAGCAGATACTTTTAACTTCTTCAGAAAAAGAGAGGAGTCTTTGATAAGATGGTCGGCTGGAAGAACTGCTAGTACGGCTCTTGGATTTTCAAGATAAATAGCTGCTGTTGCAAGCATCAAGGAAGGTGCAGTGTTTTTCCCTTGAGGTTCAACTAGGAAATTTTCCTCTGGTATGTTTGGAAGCAGGCATTTTATGATCTGGGTTTGTTCTGAATTTGCTATTGTAAAAATATTGGAACTGGGAACCTCAGACAAAAGACGATGGATCGTTTCCTCGATCATTGTCTTATCACTTATAATAGGAAGAAACTGTTTCGGCTTTTTCACCCGGCTAAGAGGCCAGAATCGTGTTCCTTTCCCCCCAGCAATAACAACTACAAAAAAATCCATTTTAATCTCACCTTATGAAGAATTTAAATCACTTAACCTGAATTATTCATAAGTATTTTATTACCTTTTCAATTGTATTTTCGACATCTCTCTTGATAGCTTTGAGGTCTTCTTCGGTATCAGCTTCAAATCGTAAAACAAGGGCCCCCTGAGTGTTGGAAGCTCGAACCAAAGCCCATCCTCTTGGATAGAAAGCTCTTACTCCATCGATATCGATGATACGATGTTTTTGTGAGAGTATTTTTTTAACTTCATCCACTATTTTGAATTTCACTTCATCTGAGGCATAAAGCCTGATTTCAGGTGTTATCCAGGTTTGAGGGAGGTCATCAAACATCTGGGAAAGTTTTTTTTCAGATCTGGAGAGAATTTCCAGAGTGCGAGCTGATGAGTAGATTGCATCATCAAAGCCGAAATATCTGTCAGCAAAGAATATATGGCCACTCATTTCCCCAGCAAGAAGGGCCTTTTCTTCCTGGATCTTTTTCTTGATCAAAGAATGCCCTGTCTTCCACATGATGGGCTTTCCGCCTAATTTCTCAATTTCCTCATATAGTAGTTTTGAAGCTTTCACTTCTGAAATAATTGAAGCTCCAGGGTGTTGGGGAAGGATATCCCTCGAGAAAAGAATCATAAGTTTGTCACCCCAGATAATATTTCCCTTGTCATCTATTACTCCGATCCGGTCGCTGTCCCCATCGTAGGCAACTCCAAGATCGGCCTTTGATTCAAGTACGATCTTGATCAAGTCTTCCAGGGCTTCTGGCAGAGTTGGGTCAGGATGGTGATTTGGGAAAGTGCCGTCCATATCACAGTAAAGTTCCTGCACTTCACATCCAAGTTTTTTAAAGATTGGGACAGCAATAACACCCCCTGTTCCATTTCCTGCATCCACCACTACTTTAAGTTTCTTTTTTATATTAATACTGTTTACTACGTAATCCATGTATTCTGGAATGATATTGTACTGTTTTTTAACGCCGGGTTTTTCTTCTATAAAATCTCCGTTTTTTATGATTTTGTATATATCCTGGATGGCCTTTCCATAAAGAGTTTCCTTGCCAAGCATTATTTTGAAACCATTATATTCCAGAGGGTTATGCGAGCCTGTTATCATAATACCAGATTCTTGATTTTTATAATAAATGCTGAAGTAAAGTAGAGGTGTTGGTATTGTCCCCAAGTCAACAATATCGCATCCTGTTGATAGCAGTCCCCTGCTGATAGCCTCAGAAAAAACAGGAGAACTTAGTCTGCAGTCTCTACCCAAGATTACTTCTTTCCTCTTTTTCTGGCGAAAATAGCTGCCTATACCTTTTCCCAGCAGCTCAACTGTCACAGGGGTTAAGTCTTTATCAACAATTCCCCTTATATCATACTCTCTGAATATCTCTGGTTTTAACTTCATCTGATTCTCCTAAAAACAATAAGCATTGATGAACTGAAAGAGAAAAGCAACCATGCCTATTACTCTTGGTTACTCATGAATTTTTCAAGTTTTGTAATCTTCTTAGTTAGATTATTTGTATCTGCTTTAATCATTTCCCATTTATCCTGGGCGATAAAAATGAATTCGATAAACTCGCGAACAGCTCCTTTCCCGCCAGGATTTACGCAGATGAAATGGCTGCGTTTTTTTATCTCTCTATGAGCATCAGCTACAGCTCCTGCAAATCCCACCGAATTGATGACATCAAGGTCTCCGAGGTCATCCCCAATGTAGGCGACCTCCTCAGGACGCAGATGGTGCTTTTCAAGAATCTCTAACAAGACCTTTTTTTTATCTGTAACTCCCTGGTGAAGTTCTATCATGTTTAATCTTTCAACACGCTTTTCCAGAGATTTTGATGTTTTTCCCGTAATAATTCCTGTTTTTAACCCTGCCAGATGTGCAAGAAGGATACCTAATCCATCTTTTACATTATATGACTTGATTTCTTCACCGTCTGGCGTAACCAGCAGTGTCCCGTCAGTAAGAGTGCCATCTACATCCATCAGAATCATTTTAATTTTTCGAGCCCTGTCTCTTTTTCCCATTAGAACATCTCCGTCCGCCATAAATCATGAAGATGAATAAGACCCTCAACTTCCCCGTTTTTGCTTATTATAATTAACGAAGTAATTTTATTCTTTTCCATGATGTTTAAGGCTTTAGTGGCTAGATCTTCTTTCTCAATCGTTAATGGATTAGGAGACATACAATCCCGGGCTGTTTTTTGTAGGATGCTATTTCCGTGTTTTTGGAGCATTCTTCTTAAATCACCATCTGTTATAATTCCTGCGAGTTTGTTGCTCTCATCTATGACACAGGCCATTCCTAACTTTTTTTGTGATATTTCGTTAAGGATAAATTCCATAGGCGTATTTAAACTGACAAAAGGAATCTGCTCGCCTTTATGCATGAGGTTTCTAATTTTGACGAGCTTCTTTCCTGCCTGTCCTTTGGGATGAACAAAAGCAAATTCCTCTTCACTGAATCCTTTTTTCCTCATCAGAGCAATGGCAAGTGCATCGCCAATAGCTAAGGCAGCAGTGGAACTTGCTGTTGGAATGAGGCCGCTTGGCTCTGCTTCTTTTTCTACTTTTGCCTCAAGAACAACGTCACTGTATTTCGCCAGTTTTGAGTTTTTATTGCCGGTTATACCTATTAGTTTAATACCGATCCTTTTTACAAAATCCAGAACTTCAACTATCTCTCTTGTATTACCGCTGTAAGAGATTGCAATAAGAATGTCCTTTTTAATTATCATGCCTAGATCCCCATGCCCGGCCTCGGCTGGATGTACAAATATAGCAGGCGTCCCGCAGCTTGCCAGTGTTGCAGCAATCTTCCGCCCAACAAGTCCTGATTTCCCCATTCCAGTTACAATAACTCGTGCGGCTGCTGTGGAAAGAAGTTCTACGGCAAGTGCAAAGTTTTTATCAAGATTTAAGGCTAGACTCTTAACTGCATCGGCCTCGATCTCAAGGACATTTTTTCCAATTTGAATGATATCATCTTCTTTCATTTTATTAGTTACTTCCTTATTAAAAATTATTTACGGTCTTTTTTAACTGGATGATCGAGGCTAAAAAAGCCCTTAAGTTGTTTATATTAAAGGAATTACGGCTGTCTGAAAGGGCCTCCGCAGGATTGTCATGGATTTCAAGAAAGATCCCGTCTGCCCCTGCGCTGATACCTGCTCTAGCTATATAAGGAATAAATTCAGCTTCTCCACCTGAAAAAATCCCCTCTCCTCCCGGTTTCTGAACGCTGTGGGATGCATCAATAACTACGGGAAAGCCCAGTCTCTTCATTATAGGGATAGAACGCACATCAAATACTAGATTATTGTAGCCAAAGGATGTTCCCCTCTCTGTGAGAATGATGTTTTCGTTTCCCTGGCTTACAACTTTATCGACAACATTTTTCATTTCATATGGAGATAAGAACTGGCCCTTTTTTATATTTAATGCCTTTTGAGTTTGTGCAGCTTCAATTATTAAATCAGTCTGCCGGCAGAGAAAGGCAGGGATTTGGATAACATCCAGCACTTCGGCAGCTTTATGGATTTGGTTTATCTCATGCACGTCTGAAAGGACTGGAATGGAAAGCTCTTTTTTTATATCATGGAGAATTTCAAGTCCTTTTTCAAGCCCAGGACCTCTATAGGATTTTAATGAAGACCTATTCGCTTTGTCGAATGAAGCTTTGAAGATAAAAGGCAGTTTTAAATTCTCACAAATATTTCTTATTTCTTCTGCCATAAAGAGAGCATGTTCCCGGCTCTCAATGACACATGGACCTCCAATCAAGAAAAAAGGATTTGTACCGCCAATTTTAACCTTATTATTTATTTTAATTTCTTTCTTAATAACAGACATTATTTTCTCCGGTAAATAGCATTAGCCACGTTAAATCCCTCTTATTATAAGAAATGTAAGAAATGAATTTAATCCTCCCGTCTTTTTTTTAAAAAATTTTCAACCTTGATTATATCTTTAGAGGAGTCAACACTCAAGGTTGAAAATGAGGTCTCTAATACTTTTATTTTAAAACCATTCTCCAGGGCCCGGAGTTGTTCCAGTTTTTCTGTCTTTTCAAGCCTGGAAATAGGCAGCTTAATGAATTTTAAAAGAAAGTCTCTTTGGAAGCCATATATTCCAATATGCTGCCAGAAAAAATCAAAAGGCTGAAAAGGAAGAGCTGATCGAGAAAAGTAAAGGGCATACCCGTTATTGTCTGACACAACTTTAACAATATTTCTATCATTGAGAAGGGAGAGATCTTTTATTTTAACCGCAAGGGTAGCCATGGATATTTTTTTATTCTGCATAGCAACAACAAGCTGATCGATCATTTCTCCTCTAATGAGCGGTTCATCACTTTGTATGTTGATTATTATATGAGAATCGATTTTACTGGCAATTTCGGCTGTTCTTTCAGTACCTGAGTTGTGAAGCGGAGAAGTCATCCATGTTTCTGCACCAAATGACTCAGCAGCTTTGAAAATCCTTTCATCATCAGTGGCAATGATGATACGGTCGAGTTGTTTTGCAGTTTGAACTCGCTCGTATACTCTCTGAACCATCGATTTTCCGAGTATTAAAGTTAGTGGCTTTCCAGGGAATCTCTGTGAACTATAGCGGGCTGGAATTATTCCTGTTGCTGATCTCAAGATCATAATCCTGATTTAATATCCTTTTTTTCCTCAGTCTCTACTGTTTTTTTTAAAACTGGTTCAGACACTTTATCCGTAGTCTGACAGTTAGCTTCGAGATAAGCTCCTTCCTCTACAACCAATTTTGGGACGATAATAGCTCCAAACACACGTCCTGTTGAGTTTATTTCAACTCTTTCCGTGGCTTGAATGTTACCTTTGATTTCGCCATTAATAATAATATAACCGACCTTTATGTCTGCCTCCACTCTTCCATTTTCCCCGATTATAAGTATGGAGTCTGAATTTATTTTTCCCTTGAATCGGCCGTCAATCCGGAAAGACCCTTTAAAATCCAAATCCCCTCTAATTTCAGTATCCTTATCAAAGAATCCTGTAATTTTATTTTCGTCTATTTCTCTTCTTTTCTCTTTCATTCATTATCTCCTTTAATCTTTTCATAGATTTTGTTTAAATCGTCTATAGAAAAGTAGAAAATTTTTACTATGCCTTTATCCTGATTTCCAGAAATGGAAACTTTCATTCCCAGTTCCTTAAGAAGTTCTTCCTGAATAAGCAAAAGGTTGGGATCCAGAAGCATTTTTTCTTTCCCTGTAACTTTTTGTTTAAGCCTCTTGCTCATCTTTTCTGTGTCTCGGACGGAAAGACCTTTTTTTACGATTTGACGTGCAATATAAACCTGCATTTCTTGGTTATCGATTGTGATCAGGGTTCTGGCATGACTCATTGAAAGTTTATTATCTGCTATCATATCCTTTATTTCCTGTGGCAATTTTAAAAGACGGATATAGTTTGCAACCGAAGCCCTGTCTTTACCTACTTTTTTAGATATTTCTTGCTGTGTATATTTAAGCTCTTCAGTCATCTTTTTATAGGCTAAAGCAATTTCTAATGGATTAAGGTCTTCCCGTTGCAGATTTTCTATAAGGGATGCTTCAAGTTGTTGTTCATCCGTCATAGAGCGAATGAGGGTGGGAATTTTCTTTAGCCCTATTTTTTGAGCGGCACGCCATCTTCTTTCTCCGATTATGATCTTGAAATAGCCATCTTCAGGCACGGCAACAATGGGTTGTAAAATTCCTCTTTCTTTAATAGATTTAGCAAGCCCATCAATAGAATCTTCATCAAATTTTAATCTGGGCTGAATGGGGTTCGGTTTGAGTTTTTCGATGTCTATTTCAATGAATCTTTCTTCCTTCAGGATGCCGTAATCCTCTGGCAGGAATGCCTTTAACCCTTTTCCTAATGCTTTCTTTTTCATCTGGCAAGTATCTCCCTAGCTAAATTTAAATAAGATTGAGCACCTCTTGATTTTATATCATAAAGAAGCGCTGGTTTTCCAAAACTTGGAGCCTCCGCAAGTCTTACAGTCCGGGGAATTATTATCTCGTAAATTATCTCTTTGAGTGACTTGCGGAGTTCTGCTTCAACCTGTTTGGCGAGGTTTGTTCGTTCATCGTACATAGTAAGAACAATTCCTTCCAAGGTTAGAGACTGATTGAAGTAGGTCCGTACTTCATCAAAAGTCCTGAGAAGGTCTGGAATGGCTTCCATACAAAAAAATTCTGTTTGGATAGGGATAAGAACAGAGTCTGCGGCTGTCAAAGCATTTATTGTTAAAAAACCAAGGGAAGGAGGACAATCAATAAAGATAAAATTGAAATATTTTTTTATCTTACTCAACGCGTCTCGCAGTCTTCCCTCTCTATTTTCCTGAGAAGAGATTTCTAGTTCGAATCCAGCTAATTCTGGAGAACAAGGACAGAGATAAAGGTTGGAAAGATCAGCAGGCCTAACGTAATCCATAATATAGCGGCCATTCATGAGTGAAGGATATATTCCTTTTTTTTCCTCTTTATTTTTACCTAAACCAATAGTAGCCATCCCCTGAGGATCAAGGTCAATTATTAGAACTCGCATGTTTTTTAATGCCAAGGATGCGGAAAGATTAATAGCTGTTGTTGTTTTTCCAACCCCACCTTTTTGATTGGCGACAGCAATAATTTTATTCATCGTCTTTCAATGTTCCACGTGAAACATTTATTATCCCTGCTTTTCCTTGTTTTTAATCTTGATATAAACATGCATATTAACAATGGCAGCCGGCGTTACACCTGGAATTTTTTTTGCTTCTCCTATTGTTTTTGGATTGAATTTTTCCAATTTTTCTATCACCTCTGCCGATAGTCCGGAGATTTTTTTAAATTCTATATTTTCAGGAATTTTTTCCCTTTCGAGTTTAATAATCTGTTCAATCTCTTTTGCCTGTATTTTTAAATAACCCTCATATTTTACTTCTGATTCGATATGACGTATTTCTTCATCCGATAAGTCAACATCAGGCTTTTTGTATTCTACCACATTTTTAAAATTTGAATGAGGTTTTTTTAAGAAGTCCTTTAAAGAAATTTTTTCTCTGTTTTTCGTAATTATCTTTTCCTTTTGAAGGAAATCCATGACTTTATTGGTCCGTTCTTGCTTTTCCAGGAATGCTTCCCAAGTTTTTTCATCAATAAGTCCAAGTTCATTACCATATTTCATCAATCTTTTGTCTGCATTGTCAATCCGTAGGAGCAGACGATATTCTGCCCTGGAAGTAAAGAGCCGATAAGGTTCTTCTACTCCTTTTGTTATGAGATCGTCAATAAGGACCCCTATATATCCTTCATCCCTCCGCAGAATGAAGGGTTTTTTTCTTTTTATTTTTAAAACAGCGTTTATACCTGCCATTAAACCCTGGGCTGCTGCTTCTTCATAGCCTGAAGTTCCATTAATCTGTCCGGCAAGGTATAAATTTTCGATGTTTTTTATTTCAAGAGTAGGATGAATTTGTATAGGATTAACAGCATCATACTCGATGCCGTAAGCTGGCCTCATGATTCTTGCTTGGTCTAATCCTGGTATGCTCCTAAGAATTTCCTTTTGAATGTCGATAGGTAAGCTTGAGGAGATACCGTTAACATAGATTTCTTCCGTTTCAATCCCTTCGGGTTCCAGAAAAAATTGATGCCTCTTGTGGTGGGGAAATTTGACAACTTTATCTTCAATTGAAGGACAGTAACGTATACCGACACCTCTTATTTTTCCGCTGTAGAGAGGAGATTTATCCAGGTTTTTAAGGATGATCTCTTGAGTTTTTGAGTTCGTGTGCCCAATATAACATACGATCTTGTTTTCCAACTGTTTTTTCGTGCGGAAAGAAAAAGGAATCGGGTTTTTATCTCCTGGTTGAGGATCAAACTGCCGCCAGTCTATACTTCCACTATAGAGCCTCATTGGTGTACCTGTTTTCAAGCGAAACATGCTCAGGCCCAATTTTTTCAAATTTTTACTCAACTCTTGAGATGCTGGTTCGTTGGCTCTTCCGGCAGGGTAGCTATTAAGCCCTATATGAATAAGGCCGTTTAAGAAAGTTCCAGGCGTGAGAATAACAGCTCTGGCATGCAATTCACTACCTTCTTTTGTTTTTACCCCATATGCTTTTTTATTCTTTGAAAGAATTTCTGTCACTATCCCCTGGAAAAGCGTTAAATTTGGGACTTTTTCCAGCCATTTTTTCATGGTCAGTCTGTAGAGAGCCTTATCGGATTGAGCCCTTGGCGCTTGAACTGCACCTCCCCTGCTTCTGTTCAGCAGCCTAAACTGGATGCCTGTTTCGTCAGCCATAAGCCCCATTAAACCGCCCAGAGCATCTATTTCCCTGACTAGATGTCCTTTGGCAAGGCCTCCTATTGCCGGGTTACATGACATCTGTGCGATTGTCTCAAGATTTATGGTAATAAGGCAGGTTTCAAGGCCCATTGTGCTTGCTGCATAGGAAGCTTCGCAGCCCGCATGACCTGCACCGACTACGATGACATCATATTCATTAATAATGCTCATTTTTTCTATTTTCCGATACAGAAACGGCTGAATATATCTTCAATTACCTCGTCCGTGTGAATCTCGCCTGTAAGTTGACCCATCAGTGGTATTGTTTTTCGGATTTCTTCGGAATAAATTTCCTCGGAGTAGCCATCTTTTAGGAGTTGCATAGCTTTTGTCAGTAAATTAAAGATGTCTTCAAGAATAAATTTTTGTCTTAGATGGAGGATAATCTCTTTATTTCTGTTTTGCCCCGGGATAAATATCTCGTGGATTTTTTCTTTGAGTTTTCCAAGGTTGATTCCCTTTAAGGCAGAAACACTTATAACCGGAAGAGCTTTATTCATCTCTTTGATTTTTTTTATATCTATTTTCACTGGAAGGTCGATTTTGTTTAACAAGAGGAGCATTTTTTTATTTTTAAATTTTTTAATTAATTCGAAGTCCTCTGCAGTCTCTTTCTGAGAAGCATCAATCATAAGAAGAATCCCATTGGCCTCAGATGCTAATTTTTTACTTCTCTTCATAGCTTCTTCTTCAATTGGGTGAGCAGCATTATCCAGGCCTGCCATATCAATCAGGTTGAAAAATGAGTCCTTTATTTTTATTTTTTCCTGTATGTAGTCCCTTGTTGTCCCAGGATTCGGATTTACTATAGCTCTTTGTTTTTCAAGAAGAGAATTAAATAATGTTGACTTTCCAACATTTGTTCTTCCTGTGATAGCTAAAGTCAGGCCTTTAATAAGACTTTCCCCAAGATCGTAGCTGTCAGTAAGTTGCCTAACGGCAAATATTGCCTTTTCTATTGCCTTCGTGATTTGTTTTGAAGATATTTTCAGGCCGTCTTCAGGAAATTCAATGCTGGCTTCGATTTGAGACAAGAGATGGACAATCTTACTACGAACTGAATATACCCTTTTTGAAAGTCCCCCTTCCAGCTGGTGAAAGGATATTATTGCCTGTCTCAATGTAGAGGCCTTAATAATATCATTAACTGCTTCTGCCTGGAGGAGGTCAATTCTTCCATTAAGATAAGCTCGGAGAGTGAACTCTCCAGGCCTGGCATGCCTCGCTCCTTCTTTTATTCCCAGACGGACTACTTCTTCAAGGATTAAAGGGCTTCCATGACAGCTAATTTCCACGACGTCTTCTGATGTATAACTATGAGGGCCCTTAAAATAAGTCATATAAGCTTTTTCAAAATATTCTTCTTTACCAGGATTATATATGCTTCCAAGGATTGGACGTCTAATTGGAATTTTTATGCTATTTTTGTTAGGTTTGAATATTTTTTTTGCAATATTAAGTGACCCTTCTCCACTCAAGCGTACAATTCCCAACGCACCCTGACCAAGAGGAGTCGAAATAGCAATAATCGTGTCTGAAAACATTTCTATATATTAAACTGTGGGACATAAAACGTAAAGAAAAAATGGACCTAGAAGAATCCGGCTAATGCTCGGATTGAATTATAATATTCTATATTAACAATAAAAACGATATATTGAGTAGTATGCTATTCTTTTTCATGGAAAATCCTTATTTTTTTCATGAAGCCATCACCGATACTTTCTGTTGTGATTCCCGGAACTTGATTAATGGCAACATGAACAATCCGTCTCTCATAGGGATTCATCAAATCCAGGATCTCGTTTTGACCGGATTTTTGTACTTGGTTCGCAATATGTCGGGCATAATCTTTCAATTCGCGTTCTTTCCGCTGTCTGAAAAAGTCGCAGTCAGTCTGAACTTTTGTTATAGAAACTTTGTTGAGAATGTGCTGAAATGATAGAAGAAGCAAACCGTCTTTCCAAAGTAGCAAGTGTTTATCTGCCCCATCGAAAATAATATAAATCATATCGTTTTTTTTCTTTGTGTAGTAATTGATATCAAGTGGATAGAGAGCAAGGAGTTTATCAAGGAGGTCTGTAACAGCTAATTCTCCTGATCTTTTTTTTGGCCAAGTACGGATAACGATTTCTTTACTACCGATCCCGAACAGTTTAGTTTTTTCTGCGACAACCTCATAGTTAATCTGGTCACGGCTAAGTTTTAGAACATGTTCGGCAAGACTGATCGCATCTTCCAGATTTCTTCCCTTGAATTCTTGTTCTAAATTATTTTTTTCGTTTTTTCCCATTAGAAACCCTCTTTTTTTTATGTAAGAAACGATTCATGATGTATTGTTGTCCGATTTGGAGAATATTGTTTGTCAGCCAGTAAAGAACAAGACCGCTTTGAAAGTTCATGAAAAAGATAGTCATAATTACCGGCATGATAAGCATCATTTTTTGCTGGGTAGGTTCAGCAGATGTAGGAGTCATCTTTTGACTGATAAATTGTGTTATCCCCATTAATATTGGAGTCACATAATATGGATCTTTAATTGAAAGGTCTTTTATCCAGAAGATAAAAGGACTTTGTCTGAATTCAACAGCGATTATAAGGAGCCTGAAAAAACCCCAAAAAATAGGGAGCTGAATTAACATGGGCAGGCAACCTCCAGCAGGGTTTATGCCATGTTCCTTATAAATCTTCATCATCTCTTCATTCATTTTGCGGCGTTGGGCAATGTCTTGTTTGGCTTTTTTATGTTTGGCTCGAAGAGCTTTTATTTTAGGCTGTATTTCCTGCATTTTTGCCATTGATTTTGTGCTGCTGTAAGTCAGAGGGAAACAGATGATTTTAATTATAATTGTCAGGATGATGATGCAAAATCCCCAGTTGGGGAATACTTTATGGGTAGATTTAATCGCTTTGTAAAGAAACTCAGCTATAAATCCGAAGAGGCCAAATCTTATTATCTTTTTTGTTTCATGGCCAAATGTATTCAGAGTGTCGAATTGTTTGGGGCCGATAAAGGCTTTCTCAGCGCTGCTTACATAGAGAAAAAAATATGGGGCCTGGTTCTTTTCCTCCCTCAGGAAAGTAGCACTCCCCTCTTGGGGAGAGGTAAGAAACAGTGCTGTAAAATACTGGTCCTCATAACCTACCCACTGAATATGATAATGAGTATTTTCTCCAGGATTATCAGCATTGTATTTTCTTTCTTCTTGATGCAAGACCTTTTTACCTGAATATACTGCTATTCCTCTTGTCCTTCCAAATCGCTGTTTTTGGGCTACTGCTGAAGGGTTGCCAATGCTAGGCCCCCAGATAATGTTAGGTTCGATTTTCTGGCCATTTTTCCAGACCTCTATGTTGATATCAACATCATATTCGCCATCTTTGAATGTAAAGGTTTTTTCGACTCTGTTTCCTTTCCCGTCAGCATACTGGAAATGTAATTCTTCTCTCCGCCCTTCTTTCAAATCCAATGTCTTCCTTGAAGATTTATAGAAGGCTTTGTTAATTACATCATCAAAGAAAGAATCACCCGTGCTCAATAAAAACGGATATTTATCTATTTCTTCAGAATGGGCAGAAATGAGTTCCAGGTCTTCCTTGTCATCATCTTTAAATTCTTTTAATTTCCAGCTCTTTAACAAGGCCCCTTTATTACTCCATACAGCTCGATATAATGACGTATCAACAACAATTTGTTTTTCGATTTGCTCATAGACAGGTTGAAAGTCAATCTTTTCCGCACTTTTTATGGTCTCGGGAGATGTCACGCCTTTTTTTTGGAGAGATCTTGCCTCAGATTTTTGTTCAATCTCTATTGCAGGCTTTGAAATCGGTTCTGGCGGAGGTTCTTTCTTAAAGAAAATAGCCTGCCATAGAAATAAGACCAAGAAAGAGAGGACAATAGCTAATAATAGTCTTTTTTCCATTTTAAAATCCTTTATGGAACAGGATCGACTCCTCCAGGGTGAAGCGGATGGCATTTAAGGAGCCTTTTTGTTCCTAGAAATATTCCCTTGATCAGGCCGTACTTTTTTATTACTTCATAAGTATATATTGAACATGAAGGATAAAAACGGCAGTGGTTGCCAATAAGAGGAGAGATTAAGGATTTATAGCTTCTTATTAAGAATAAAGCAATATTTTTCATTAAGTTTGATTTCACTAACTATTCTGGATCATTCACAAGCCGACCAGACCTATTACGACCTAAGCTACTTCGAGGTTGATATGATTTTAATTGTTTCATTGTATCGGCAATTTTTATGAATAATTCAGGCTAATTGATTTTACGGCATTGATGTAATCTTCTTGAAGATTAAACCATGATGCTTCCTGAATTTCTTTTTTTATAATAATGATAATATCCATAGGGTTACTAAAGAATTCTTTATTGCTCCGGAATAAATTCCTTATCCATCTCTTTACTTTATTTCTCTGAACCGAATTGCCTGTTTTCTTACTAACGACTACACCCATTCTGGAAAAACTTAACTCATTGGAGAGATAAATAAGCGTAAAATATCTTCCTCTGAAACGTTTGCCTTTTTTATAAAGAAATAAAAAATCTTCCTTTTTTCTTATCCTCTCTTGAGGGTTAAGAGTTTCAGACATCAAACGGAAAGTTTTTTTCTGCCTTTTTGTCTTCTATTCTTAATGACATTCTGGCCGCCATTAGTCTTCATGCGGACTAGGAAGCCATGATTTTTATGTCTTCTTCTTCTGTTTGGTTGAAATGTCCTTTTCATTTTTTTATCTTTGAGTAAAATATGTTAATAAACTTGTAGACTTCTGTCAAGCTGGAAAATAATTCAATTAAGCTGAATTATTCCTAAGTTAAGGTTGCTAAAGATATAAGGCACAACGAATGAAGCTGCCGTTGTTTCACGACACAGATCGATGCCTTCGGTGTCCATATCTTTGCAACAGATAATGTGGTAGATGAGAAAATGCTCCATGCTGCCAATGTAATGGCCGAATACCTTGACAATGATGAGGATGGGTTGGCAGACAATCAGCTTGTTGTCGATGCTATGGTCAAGCATAACACAATGCTGCTCATGGCCTAGGATGAGGACGAAATAAGAAAGATCGACAGAAGCACTCTTCCCCAGGGAGCCAAGCAGGGTTTGTGGGATAATGAGAAACACCCCAGCGGGGCAGAACAAGGCCTGTTTTAGGAAAATATATGGGCAACTAGTTCCGTGCTTGCTGCTGATAAAATTTTGCATATCTAATCGACAATTCATTTTCCCAGACCCCATCGAAAAAAAACGTAAGCTCAACATTTGCTATGGCAGGATAAGAGTGGTAAACAACCTCGTCCAGCCTGGATTTGACTATTATTTCATAATTTATTATAATAGAGAAAAATGAATTCATTTAAGATTGGAGATAAAATAATTTATCCCAATCAAGGAATTGGGGTTATAGAAGATATAAAACAAGAAAATTATTTTGGAGAAAGTTTTAATCTCTATCATGTCAGAATTATTTATAATAATACATTGGTCTTAATCTCTTCTTCTAATGCAGAAGAAATAGGAATCCGAAAGCCAGTTTCAGAAGACAATATTGAAAAAGTTTTTAATTTTATGAGAAGAGGGCTCGTTGATGTTGCTATGAACTGGAAAGGAAGATATAAAGGATATCTTGAGCTTATGAGAAGCGGACATATCCTTGATATAGCATTAGTCTTGAAGAGCCTTTATTACCTGAGTTTAATCAAGCCTCTTTCTTTTAGAGAGAAAAAAATGATGGAAAAAGCAAAAGATCTTGTGGTTTCAGAGATTTCTGAAGTATCCTGTATTCCGTGTTCTAATATAGAAAAAAGAGTTTTTGATAGTTTATCCTTATGCTTTGAAAATGTTCCCAGCCAAGTAGATACTTGATTTTCAAATTATGCTATTTCCTGCCATTCTTCTTTTTTTCCTGTTTCTTCTGTTAAGCGCATTTTTTTCCTCTTCGGAGACAGCGTTTATAGCAGCTAATCCTTACAGAATTGATTATTTAGAAAAGAAAGGTTCCAAAAGCGCGAAGTTAGTCAGGAAAATGCTCAGAAGAGTGGATGACCTGCTCGCCACTATTCTCATCGGTAATACTCTGGTTAACACCGCAGCGGCCTCAATAGCCACTTTTATCTTTGTCTCCTTCATGCCTTCTAATAAAAACCAGGCTGTTATTCTGGCTACAGTAGTAACAACTTTCCTGATTCTTGTTTTTTCCGAGATCACACCAAAGACATATGCTGCTTATAATCCTGTTAAGCTTTCGTTTTTGTTCGTACAGCCAGTAAGATTCTTTATTGCGATTTTTTATCCCCTTGTAAAGATATTTACCTTAGTAACCCGCTTGATATTTCCATCACAAAGAAAAACGGCCGGGAGATATCCATCTCTTAATGAAGAGGAGATAAAAGTTTTGTTCACAATGGGAGTCAAAGGCATGTCTTCTCTCCGTAAAAAGATGATTTCAGGGATTCTGGAGATCGGGTCTCGCCCAATCAGAGAAATTATGGTTCCCCGCCCCAAAGTCGTGGCGATTGAGATAGAATCGTTACCAGGACAAATACACGATCTAATTCGCACCGCCGGATTCTCTAGATTCCCCGTCTATAAAGGCCGCTTGGACAATGTCAAAGGGATCATCCATGCAAAAGATATTATTCCCTATCTTATTGATAATAATGAAATTAACATAAAAGAGCTCTTAAGGAAATCTCTTTTTGTGCCGGAATCGGCTTCTCTAGAAAATGTCTTGATTCAAATGCAGGAGAGTGCAACTCAGCTGGTTTTTGTAGTGGATGAATTCGGTAATATGGAGGGGATAGTAACTCTTGAGGATATAATTGAAGAGATAGTTGGAGAAATCCAGGATGAGTATGATGCCAAACAAGAAAAACTGATTATTAAGGCAAATGAAAATATCTATTTTGTAAGAGGGAATACTGCAATTAAAGAAGTTAATCAGGAGATCCCCATCGATATCCCCATGACAGGGGAATACACAACATTGGCCGGGTTTTATCTTAACGAATTTGGTAAAATACCTAAGGATGGAGATGTTTTAGAGTACAAGGGACACAGCTTTGAAGTAAAAAAAATGAGAAAGCGGCATATCGAGTTAATCAAGATTGTTTTAAAACAAAAAGACTATAATGAGAATAATCGCAAAAAATAAAAAGGCCTTTTTTAACTACGAAATACTGGAAAAGTATGAAACCGGGATTTCCCTGCTTGGGAGCGAGGTTAAATCCATCAGAGAAGGGCGAATAAGTTTGAAAGAAAGCTATGCAGAAATCAAAAGAGGGGAAATTTTTCTTATTAATTGCCATATTAATCCCTATGAAGCCGCAAACAGGTTTAATCATGACCCCCTAAGAGAAAGAAAGCTCCTGCTTCATCGCAGGGAAATAAAACGTCTGACAGGAAAAGTAAAAGAAAAAGGTCTGACTCTTATTCCAACGAAAGTTTTTATTAGCAATCAAGGAAAAGTGAAAGTTGAAATATCTCTTGGTAAAGGTAAGAAAGCATATCAAAAGAGAGAGATCATCCGCGAGAGGGATCGAGACAGAGAGATGAGAGCAGAGTTAAAAAATTGGCATTGACAGAACCAGGCTGGCAACATATTCTGCAATTGCGGGGGCAGCAGTCAAGCCCGGGGATTCTATTCCTATAAGATTAATAAAATTTGGAAGCCCTCTTATGGATTCTTCCTTGATAATAAAATCTCTAAATCCGTCGCCGTCATCATGCTGCCGCCTGGACCTTATGCCTGCAGTGTCAGGAAAAAGATCTTCTTCATTGATATCATCGAGATAATCTTTTGCAGTTGTGTAAAATTCATGTTTGTGGTCTGGATTTGTTTTGTAGTCAACATTGTCAACATAAAAGGCATTAGGCCCTAGCCTCATACCGCCGGCAAGGTCTATAACAAGATGAATCCCAAGACCTAGTTCATCTGGAGGAACCGCATAGATCAAGCGGCTTACATCAAGTTTTCTTCGAAGAGAGAAGTATTCACCCTTGCAATATTTGAGACGATATCTTTCACCGTCAATATCTATACCGGCCATAGATGCTATATGATCTGAAAATAATCCTGCAGCATTTATAACAATCTTGGATAAAAAATGGTAGTTCTCCTTTTTGATCGTTAAAACATACCCTCTGGACGCAGGCTCTATGTTTGTTACTTCTGAATCGTATACGATAACACCCCCCTCCTTCTTAAATTGTTTCACATAAAAATCCATAAGCTCATGTGAATTTATTATCCCTGTTGAGGAAGACCAGAGTGCACCAAAACCTTTAACATTAGGTTCTGTCTTCTTCAATTCTTTCTTACTCAATATTTCTAAGCCTTTAACTCCATTTTGTTCACCTTGCACTTTTATCCGCTCAATATCTTTCATTTCAGATTCATCACGGGCAATGATTAACTTTCCTGTTTTGTCGAATCCTATCTCCCTTTTTTCGCATAGTTTATAGAGAAGATTATTGCCTCTCACACACATCTTAGCTTTTAAGGACCCTGTCTTGTAATTTATCCCTGCATGAATCACTTCACTATTACGGCTGCTTGCTTCCAGGCCAAAGCTTGTATTTTTTTCTAATATGAATATCTGTTTATTTAGACATGCAAGTCTGGCTCCAATAGCGAGTCCAATGACTCCTGCCCCGATAATTGTAATATCAACTTTCTCCATTGGCCTATTTCCTTTTCTCTGTCCAAAATTATTTTTATGGGACTAGAAATATTGCATCAATTTTCACAGGGACATTTTACCTAAAGTAAGAAAAATAATATATTAAAAAACATGGTGATGTAATCAAGACGAGGCTGATTGAGTACAACTTAACAAGAGATGACAAGTGATTATCAACCTGAATTATTCATAAATTATGCCGACACCAATATTTATTTTCCATTATATCTGCCAGTTACGTTGATTTCTCCTTCAGCATAACATTTAACTCTTTTCCCATGCACTTCTTTTCCTCTATGTCGGCATTCTTTACCTTTCAGGCAAGCCGATCTTACTGCATCTGCTTCGTTACAGCGCATTTGCGGTGGACGACCACAGCTGCATACTCTGTGCCTCGCATCTGCAGCAACCTCAACTCGTGAATAATCCAGGTTAAGATTCCCTGAATCTTTTATTTAGTTTCTTTGTCTGCTTCTTCTATATTCAGCAGTTTATATATCCGGCTAATCATATCTTTTATATCAACTGGTTTTTCCATGAAATCGTCTGCCATGCACTCCATTGCTTCACGCTTGAGAGTTATGCCTTTGTATACAGCAGTCATCAATATGACCTTGATGTGATTAAGCTCAGAAGATTCTTTAATTTTCTTGCACAGATCTAATCCATGAATCTTTGGAATCAACATATCGGTGATTAAAACATCTGGCTTTTCACGTTTAACTAGTTCATAGCCTTCTGCTCCATCTTTCGCGCTATAAACCCAAAATCCACGCATGATTAATACTTTTTCAAGCATGGCCAGAGTTACTCTGTCATCGTCAATGATTACAATTTTCTTCTGCATTTTTTTTCTAACTTTAGCATAAATAATTTTTAACTATTTTTCAAAGAAAATAATTTTCACAATTTTCTGAAATTCTATCAACTTTATTAAAGCTTTTACCGGCGCTACAGAAGAGAACTATCTCATTTATCTTGAAAAATATGGGCTAGACTAGCTGCTATTGAGGTTGTCTACAATAAAGCCAACTGTATAGTCCGGTTCAATACCACTGCCTGTTTCTGAATGTACTGATGTGGCCCTTTTCTATTTATCGTCTATCCTTTAGAAAAGTCTCCATATTTTCTTCGAGCAATTCAGCTTTCTTTAAGGCTGACTCTCCGGCCAGCCGCTTCTTTAACCTTATAAGATCTTGTTTTAACTTTTCAACAGTGTTGATAACATCTTGTGCGTCAGCAGTAACATCCATGCCGCTAACCCCGGACATACGCATGGCCTGCTGGTACCGGGACAATGCAGCATTATAATCTTTCTCCAACATCTTCAGCTGCTGCTCTTCTTCCGAAAGATCTCTTCCTGCGAAGTGATTGTAAGCAAGATAGCCAGCTGCCAGGATAACGATTAAACAAATAACTTTTTTTATTTTTTCCTCCTGCTTTTAGCACCTAACGAATATAGAAATTATATTTAATAAAATGAATTATTTCAAAAGAAAAATACTTACTTAGCCTAAAGTGGATTATCTTCAGCAACCGTGCTATTTCCCAAAAAGTGCGGCTTATTTTCATTTGACTTCAAGTTTTCCCTTTGTTATAAATTTTTTATATTTACTTGAAAGGACAAAATCATGAAAAAAGCATTAATATGTGGGGCAGGCGGCTTTATAGGAAGTCATCTTGTAAAAAGGCTAAAAAAAGATGGTTGTTGGGTTCGTGGAGCGGATATTAAAAAGCCTGAATTTTCTGAAACAACGGCCGATGAGTTTCTTGTCCTGGACCTCAGAAAACAGCAAAATTGTAAGAATGCGGTTATAACCCCTGAAGGAGAAGCCTTTGATGAAGTTTTTCAATTAGCTGCAGATATGGGAGGCATGGGATTTATTCATTCTGCCGAGTGTGAAATAATGCGGAACAGCGCGTTGATCAATATTAATATGATTGATGCAAGTGCTAAGAGCGGTGTAAAAAGATATTTCTTTTCTTCTTCTGCCTGTGTTTACCGAGACATGGGTTATGATGAGGCCGAATTATCAGAGGATGAGGCCTATCCTGCTATGCCGGATAACGAATACGGTTGGGAAAAACTTTATGCCGAAAGAATGGCCATGGCTTACGGCCGGAGATATGGACTTATAATCAGGCTTGCACGTTTTCAGAACTGTTATGGACCGGAAGGAACATGGCGCGGAGGTAGAGAGAAAGCCCCGGCGGCACTTTCTAGAAAAATAGCAGCAGCCGAGGATGGAGAAATAATAGAAGTGTGGGGGGATGGGACAGCAATGCGTGCATATACGTATATTGATGACATGATCGATGGAATCGTAATGCTAATGCAGTCAGAACTTGAAAATGGTGTCAATATTGGACGTCAGGAATATGTTTCTGTAGATGAACTAGTTGGAACAATTGCTGATGTTGCCGGAAAGAAAATACACATCAAACATATTGAAGGGCCTGTCGGAGTTAAAGCAAGAAATTTCCGTATTGACAGAATAACTTCCATCGGCTGGAAATCTAGGTTTTCGCTAAAAGAAGGTATTACTCTTACCTATCCCTGGGTTAAGTCCCAGGTTGACGCCAATAAATAGTCTGTGCCCAAACTAAGAGAATATTTCATTATGTCAGGGAAATACCATGCATAAGCTGTTAAAGCCTTGGGATTATCTTATTTTAACAGCTTCAAACGAAGAGCAAGCTGCTGCATATAAAAGCCAGCTTCAGTTAAGACAAAAATTAGGTCTTATTCAAGACGTTAAGCAGATTATGACAGTTTCCGATCCCGGCGGCAGGCACATTGGAAGCGGCGGAAGTACAATCTTTTGCATCATGAAAGTGCTCCAGCAGGAATTGGCAGGGTGTGTAGATCATTCAAAGTCTCCATCCTCATGGCAGAAAATTCTTCAACGGCTGCGGATCTTAATAATTCATGCTGGGGGTGATTCCAGAAGGCTGCCGGCTTATGGCCCATACGGAAAAATCTTCATGCCTTTACCTGGAGAGTCAGACAGTGCTCTGGGAACAACATTATTCGACCGACAGCTGCCTGTATATCTTAAACTGCCTGTGTCTGAATCAGGGGAAGGACAGATTGTGATAACCACGGGGGATGTACTCCTCGATTTTAATCCAGAAGAAGTTTGTTTTGCAGAGCAGGGTATTACCTGTCTTGGCTGTCTTGCTTCTCCAGACATGGCAAAAAACCATGGAGTGTTTTGCTCTGGACACAGCGGAATAGTCAGAATGTTTCTGCAAAAACCTTCTATTAGAGAACAGAGCAAATATGGAGCAGTAAATCGATACGGACAGTCATTGCTGGATATAGGCGTTATGAATCTTGATTCATCTGCTGCCGTGAAGCTGCTCCAGCTTTGTGAAGTCAGCGAAAATAATAAAGGAAAATTTGTATGGGATGGTCCTTTAACTCAAGAAATTACTGCTTCAGGGCTCGACCTCTATCGCGAGATATGTTGTGCCATGGGAAAAGATGAATATTTTCCCCACTATCACAGTTCCCTTCATGCTGGAGGTTCAAAGATCAGCAAAGCCTTCCTGGAGAAAATCTTTAAGATCATATCAGAGATTCCTTTTCATGTATACACCTTATCACATTGCTATTTTTTGCATTTCGGCACGATGCACCAGCTTATTGAGAGCGGCACTGATTTATTGAGTATAGATCACGCTCCATCCCGTCCTTATGATTGCTTGAGTATTACCAATGAAATAACAGACGGCGGTCATATTACAGGCGTTAGTGCGTGGGTTGAAGGATGCCGGATAAAATCAGGCTTAACTCTTGGCGGTGAAAATGTTGTTGTTGGATTGGATATAGAAGAACCATTGTCGATTCCCAGGAAATGCTGCCTGGATGTTATAAAAGGCTCCAGTCAAAACGACAAACAGGTTTGGTTTGTAAGGATATACGGAATTGACGACAAATTTAAAGATTCTGTAGAAAGAGGGGCAAAAATCTGCAGCATTCCTGCCACTGACTGGATAAAAGCGGTTGGAGCCTCTAATGAAGATGTGTGGCCTAAGGATTTACCGGATAATGAAAAAAACATCTGGAATTCCCGCATTTTCCCAGCAGTATCTTCCCATCAGGACTACATGAAATGGCTCTGGATGTTTGACCCTGCAAAATCTTCAACGAGGGAAAAACAGGCATGGATAACTGCTGAGAGATACAGTCTTGAAGAAATCGCCAACATGGTAGACCATGGTTTTTTTTATGAAAGACGGGTAGATAATCGTGTCAAAATAGTCTGTCGTTCCATACGATGGATGTTTCGATTCCAGAGCAGCTTTTCTGCAGAAGACCTGGCCTTTATTTTTAGAAATTTAACGGAATCGGACCGTTTAAACTTGGTAATAAATATAATTAAAGAAGCTTACAGGCAGTCTGGCAAAAAAGAAGCTGTCACGGGTCTGGAACGCCTCGAATTTTCACGGGTCATACACAGCCTCGGGTTTGCAATCTGTAAACCAATAGAAGAAAGCAATATTGATTGGGAAGGGACATTATGTAAACTCAATAATATGCTTCCTGGCAGTGAGAAGTCCTGGCTTGAATCCATAGGACTTGGAATCCGTGATGGTCAGGATGCCTTAAACTGGGGCAATAAGGCGAAGGATGCTGCTTTTGAAAATATAAGCCAGACTATTGTATTAAGCAAGAGAAGGTTTTCATGGTATCCCAAAAATGCTTTACGCAGCGATGAGATCATCTGGGGTCGTGCGCCGGCCAGGCTTGATCTGGGGGGCGGGTGGACAGATACGCCTCCATATTCGCTCGAGTATGGAGGCTGTGTAATCAATGCCGCAGTTGACCTGAATGGTCAGCCTCCTATACATGTATATTTGAGGAGTATTGATGAACCTGAGATCCGTATAAATTCTATCGATTACGGAGTTAATGCTTCTATTAAGGAACTTGATGAATTATTAGATTACAGGGAAGACACGAGTAAATTCGGGCTTGCTAAAGCTGCTTTGGCTCTATCAGGATTCTCTCCAGAAAATGCATCATGGCCGGAAGGAACCAGAACTCTCGAGGAAATGCTCAGATTATTCGGGGGAGGAATAGAGCTGACCACCCTTGCGGCTATTCCAGGCGGGAGCGGCCTCGGGACTTCAAGCATTATGGGAGCTGTATTGATATCTGTGATCAACCGGATGTTAGGAAAAGAGCTGACCAATCGCGAGCTTTTCCATTGTGTTTTAAAGCTCGAACAGGAGCTAACTACTGGGGGCGGTTGGCAGGACCAGATAGGTGGAACTGTTGACAGCGTGAAAGTGATCAATACCGGACCAGGCATGATTCCGGACCCGAGAATTCATTATGTTCCTTCGGATGTGCTTAACCCGAAGTCCAATGACGGACAAACCTTGCTTTACTATACAGGATTAAGGCGCCTCGCAAAGAATATACTGCGAAATGTTGTCGGTAACTATCTTGACCATAACAGGGGATCCATGGCCACTCTGAGAAAACTCCATAAGCTGCCCCCTTTGATTATGGAAGCGATGGCTTGTAAAAACATGAAACAATTTGGAGAAATGATTGATCTGGCATGGAGGCTGAACAAGCAGATCGATCCGGATTCGACAAATCCCATTATTGAGGAAATTCTGAAAAAATTTAAACCGTATATGTACGGTGCTAAACTGCTTGGTGCTGGGGGCGGAGGATTTTTACTTGTCATATGCAAATCCCCCGGAGATGCAGAAGCTGCCCGCAGCTTGATGAAAAGTGCTCCGCCTAACCCCCTAGCAAGGTTTTTTGATTACGAGATAAATCATGAAGGCCTGGTAGTTACTGTCTGCTGATTGAGGGCCTGTCTCAGGTTTTTAATCGACCTGGACTGTTGATTATTAAAGTATTAGGAGGTGCAATGAAAAAACATATTGGAACTTTGATTTTGGCACTGTTGTTTCTTATTTCTATTTCAGGATGCAAAACACAGCCATCCAGTCAGGCCGGTCAGAAATCAGAGCGATTCGGAAGCTTGATTAAAGTCAGGCCGGAATTCGAAGAAAGGTATATTATACTGCACAAACACACATTTCCTTACGTCCTTAAGAGGATATACGAATCCAACATGCGCAATTATTCCATATTTCTGCTAAAAGGCACATTGTTTTCATTCTATGAGTATATTGGGACTGATTATCAGGCTGATATGGAAAAAATCGGACAGGATAAAACAACTCAGGAATGGTGGAAATTGACAGATCCGATGCAGGAACCGATGGAAAACAGGAAAGAAGGTGAATGGTGGGCAGAAATGGAAGAAATCCTTCATCATGGAGAAAAACATGTTCCCTCAGCCAAAGCCATGAGATACGCTTATACAGCCGAATTAATAGGCTGCGATTTTCAAACCAAATTCACCCTTCCAGAAGAACTGAAACAGACGGGCATTCAAAATTTTTGTATTTATCGCAAAGAGAACAGATTGTATGCTTATTTTGAATATTACGAAAAAGATCCTGATACAGACAGAGAAATATTAGAACGTGGACTTGATGATTTAATCATGCAGGTCTCCCCTGATGTATCCTATGTCCGATGGAGCAGGATGGAAGAAGTCTTTCATTCAGATTAGACAGCGAAGATTATCCAAGATATTTTGCCTGGATTATTGACGCAAAACTTTCATATCAACGAGGTGAATATGATTGAAGGTGTTCAACCTTTACATGTGATAGATTTTGCTGTAATCGCAGTGATCGTCTTGACTCTGGTTGCAGTGGGGATGCTCAGAGGCCGTAAACTCAGAGGAAATATAGATTTTTTCCTGGCAGGAAGAAATGTTAGATGGCCAATGATAGGCTTCTCAATTTTTGCAAGTAATATTTCAGCAGAACACCTGGTTGGCCTGGCCGGTGCCGGATATATGTGCGGCCTCCTTCATGGAAACTATGAATGGATGGCATCCGGAAGTCTCTTGCTGCTGGCTTTGGTATTTGCACCTTATTATCTTACGACAAAAGTCAGTACAATGCCTGAATTTCTGGAGAGAAGGTACAGCCGTAAGTGCCGTGATTTTTTAGGCTGGCTGAATGTGACAACAACAGTGTTTATCCGGTTAGGAGTCGCACTCTATGCAGGTGGATTAGTAATCCATGCGTTTCTGGGCTGGCCCCTGTGGACGAGTATAATCATTCTATCCGTACTGGCTGCAAGCTACACAATTGTTGGGGGTCTTGCTGCCGTTGTGGTGACAGAAACATTTTCGGCTAATGTCATGATAATAGGTTCTATGGTGCTGGTGGTCATTGGATTAGTAAAAGTCGGCGGAATAAGCCAGTTGGTTTCAAAAGTACCTTCTGATTATTGGTCAATGCTGCGTCCGGCAAGCGATCCGGAAATGCCGTGGTATGCGATTGTCTTCGGATATCCTGTATTAGGAATATGGTACTGGTGTACTGACCAACTGATGGTGCAACGGCTGCTTGGGTCAAAGGATTTAAGGCATGGACAGCTTGGAGTGATATTTGCAGGCTTCATTAAAATACTCCCTGTTTTTATATTTGTCCTGCCTGGAATTATTGCTTTTGCCATGTATCCAGGCCTTTCAAATGGAGATCTGGCATATCCAACAATAATCACAAACTGGCTACCTGTTGGATTGACTGGAGTTATGGTTGCAGTACTTATCGTAGCTCTGCTGAGTACCATGGATGCCGGACTTAATTCGATCAGTACGATTTTCACACTAGATATTTTCCGGAAATGGATGCCGAGTGCCAGCGAAAAAAAATTGCTTCAAATCGGCAGAATTGCAACTGCAGCGGCAATGTTTGCCGCAGTTATATGGGCTCCAATGATCGGAAAATTTCCCAAAGGAATATTTATAGCTATAAATCAGCTAATAGCCTGCATAGCCCCTCCTTTGACAGCTGTATTTTTAATGGGGGTTCTGTGGCGCAGAACCACTCCAAAAGCTGCGGAACTGGCCCTGTGGGTAGGAGAGCCCGTAACGATTGCTTTAGGAATGGCAAATGTCCTTGATTGGCCGGAGAATTTCTGGCCTGGATGGCTTAACTTTATGTTCTTAGCTTTTCTTATGTTAGCAGGAATGATCCTTTTTATGATAGTAGTATCACTATTAACAGAGCCGGGTCCGGAAGAAAAGTCCCTTCCGACATTGAAGGAAATAAACAAGGCAAATCCTGCTAAATCTATTTATGTATTTGCAATTGTACTCGTGATTGTTATGATTGGATTATATGCATTTTTTGGCTAGCGTGAGACAGATCGTATGTACGGAAGTGAAAGAATAAAGAACAAGAGAGATGGAGAAGACAATAACAGAAAAATTTTGTTAAGAATGGAGAATATAGGGAAATCTTTTTCCGGAGTAAAGGTTCTTGACGATGTTTCTTTCGATTTAAAGTCAGGTGAAGTCCACATTCTGGCTGGAGAGAATGGAGCAGGAAAAACGACACTTATAAAGATTATTGCAGGTGTCCATACAGATTATGAGGGAGAGATTTGGCTTGAAGGCCAGACTGTAAAATTTAAATCACCTCATGACGCAGCAAGGAAAGGTATCTCTACCATTCACCAGGAAATGTCCCTAATCAATTCCATGTCAGTTGAGGATAACATGTTTCTCGGTAGAGAAAAGACCCATGCAGGCTTGTGGGTGGATTATCACACACAGCGAAACCAAGTTCGATCTCTGCTTGAGCAGATGGAAGTAGATGTTGCCGTTTCTACTCTTATTGAACAGTGTCCTCTTTCTGTTCGACAGATGATCGAGATCGCAAAGGCTCTTGTAAATGAAGCCCGCATTATTATCATGGACGAACCAACCAGCACTCTCAGTGACTCTGAAGTGTCCAGGCTTTTTGAGATAATAAAGAACTTGAAAAATAAAGGTTGTGGAATAATCTATATATCACATCGCCTGGAGGAAATTTACAGAATTGGAGATAGAGTAAGCATATTAAGGGACGGAAGATATATAGGCACATCAACCCCTCAGAAACTTCCACCAGAAGACCTGATTCAATGGATGGTGGGACGCAGGATCAGCAAGCATTTTCCAGAGCGCAGCCCTCTTATCGGAAAGGAGTGCTTAAAAGTAGAAAATTTCTTTTTGCCGGACCCTGCCGGCTCCAAAAGCTGGGCTGTTGAAGACTTTTCCCTCTGCGCACACTCTGGAGAAATAGTCGGAGTTGCAGGGCTCCAAGGGTCAGGCAAAAGCGAGTTTTTTAACGGACTCTTTGGTACTTACGGCAGGGCAGCAAAAGGCAATATTTTTTTAGATGGAAAACCTTTTAACATACAATCTCCTGGAGATTCGATTAACCATGGATTGGCACTCCTGACAAACGAAAGGAAAAACACAGGGTTAATACCTTTCATGAGTATTACAAGAAACGTATCGTTAGCTTCCCTGAATAAACATTCCAAGTGGGGCTGGATTAGAAGTCAATCTGAGGAATCGGCGGCAGCAGGACATGCGAAAAAACTTAGAATCAAGGCACGCTCCCTGGATCAAGAGATTGACACTCTTTCAGGAGGCAACCAACAAAAAGTCGTTTTGGCCAAGTGGCTTGAGACTCAACCGAGGGTTTTACTTCTGAATGAACCGACTATGGGTGTGGATGTTGGTGCAAAACATGATATTTATGCCTTAATGAACAAATGGACGGCTCAAGGATTAGCCATTCTTCTTATCACTTCTGAACTTTCTGAGCTGCTTGCCATGTCGGACCGAATCATTGTCATGCACAGAGGACGACGCACAGCGGAATATTCAGGAAATGAAGCAACTCAGGAAAAAATTACACGTGCATCTATGGGCGAAACAGAAATATGACAAAAAACAAATTGAAAACCGAAATTTCTCAGAAAAAGTGGCTTCGTTCGCCTTTTATCAGAGCATTTGCGGCACTCGTATTTGTCTTGCTTCTCGGGGTGATTTTCAATGCTGATGGAGCTTTTTTTAAATGGGATACACATCGTGATATGCTCAGACATATATCAGTATTCGCCATTCTCGGATGCGGAATGACTCTGGTTATAATAACTGCTGGTATTGATCTTTCTGTGGGAAGCATTCTTGGACTGACAGCTGTATTATTCTCAATCTTCAGCCTCCATAATGCCTGGTCTCCATGGGTAACAATTCCTGCATGCCTGATTGCTGGCACAGCGTGCGGGGTCATTTCTGGAGGTCTAACGGCAAGATTTAAGATACAGCCGTTCATCGCAACTCTTGCAATGATGGTTTTTGCCAGGGGTGTGGCTAAATGGGCTTCCGGCGGCCAGAAAATCTCTACTGCTGTATTACAGCCTGATGGGAACTATCATTATACACCCGTCCCACCAATTTTTAATGTGCTCAATTCAAAGATATTAAGCGACAACATTGCTGTTGTAACGATCATTTTCTTAGCCTGCATAATAATTTGCTGGATAATCCTAGCAAAGCTTAAGCTGGGACGCTATATTTATGCAATAGGAGGCAATGAGGAGGCTGCAAGAATTTCCGGAATCCCTGTTTTTGCTACTAAACTTTTAGCTTATGGGATGAGCGGCCTTTTCAGTGCTGTAGCAGGTATATGTCAAGCAGTGCAGGAACTACAGGGGGACCCTGAAGCAGGCATGACTTACGAACTCACTGCTATAGCTATTGTTGTTATAGGAGGAACAAACCTGATGGGCGGGAGGGGAGGAATTGGATTGACATTCATCGGTGCCATGACTATCGGATATCTCGAAAAAATACTCAGCATAAATGCAGTAGGAGAAGCAAGCCGTTTGATGCTGACCGGAACTATAATTGTGGGTGCGGTCTTATTCCAGAAAGCTCGGAGATAAATGGAGAAAGAAAAATGAGAAAATGGCTTATATCGGTAATTTTGTCTCTGTTAGTATTTGTTGGATGCAGCGAGCAAGAACAATTGTCTAGAGCGAAGGAGAAAGGTCAGGGAAAAAACATCCAAAAGTGGGTCATCGGGATGAGTCAATGTAATCTGGGAGAACCATGGCGTGTCCAGATGAACCACGACATCAGGAAAACAGCAGAAAATTGCCCTGAAATCAAGATTATTTTTAAGGATGCCCAGAATGATTCACTCGTCCAGCGCTCTCAAATCGAGGAGTTTATCAATGCAGGAGTTGATATTATAATCGTTTCCCCGAAAGAAGCAGCCCCACTGACTCCTCCTGTGGCTGCTGCTTTTGATAAAGGCATCCCTGTTATTGTGCTTGACCGCAGAGTATTGGGAGATAAGTACACTTGTTTTATAGGTGCGGATAACAAAAAAATTGGAAGAGCTGTTGGAAAATGGATTGTTGAACGGTTGAATGGCAGGGGAAAAGTAGTGGAACTAAAGGGGCTTATGACTTCAACACCAGGCCAGGACCGCCACACGGGATTTAGGGAAGGTATTTCTGATAGTGACATCGAGATAATTTTCGAAGCTGACATGAAATGGCTTGAACCAGAAGCACGCAAAGAAATGGAATCCGCTCTGGCACGCTTCAGCAGAATCGATCTGGTTTATGCCCATAACGACCCTGGTGCTCATGGGGCTTACCTAGCAGCTATGGCATCAGGACGGGAGAATGATATAATTTTTGTCGGGATAGACGGCCTGCCACATGAAGGACAGATCTATGTCAAACAGGGAATTATGGAGGCAAGCTTTGAATACCCAACAGGCGGGAGGCAAGCTGTTGAAACAGCAAGAATCATCTTAAACGGAAAAACCGTACCGAAAGAAATCATCCTGGATTCAAGATTTTTTACGAAAGATAATATCGATCAAGCTGGCGAGTGGCTTAAATGATAATTCAATTGATTTTTTCAAAATGTTCCCTTATTACAGAGGAGAAGCAGTCGTAGATCTTCAATGTTTATATAAAAATAACCGAGCGTTGAAAAATCCAGGAAGAATAAAGTAAAAGGAGGCTTTCATTGAATAAAATCGTTGATATATACTTGCCGCTTGATAGCAGGGAGGAGCCAAACAACACAGTCTGGCCTGTAGCAGTAGGACAATTAAAAGAACTTATAAAGGTAATTGAAAAGTGCGGCTGGAAGGCTAATTTATTAAACCCTGATAAGCCTGTATCCAGTGTTGCAGAAGGACTTCGTATCATCAGGAGGGCAACTGGCGATAGGTTTATCAATTTCATGGCCGGGTGGGCTTATCCTGATTTTTCGGTAAGCCCGATGTTTCAACTTCCACATGAAGTCCCAAAACTATTACTTGGAAGCTCCATACCGGATTTTCCGGGTGCTGTGGGGCTTTTCGCAGCTGCATCAGGGACAGAACATATAGGAATCGAAACGGATCGCCTTTTTGTAGAAAAATTTGATGATCATGTGGGTTATATAGATGCAATCGAGGCCTTTTTAGAAAAAGGGAAATATATTCCTTTTCTGCCTGACTCGATTCGAGTAGAAGTAACACATGAGCACAGAGAAAGAGCAAGATCTGTAATTAATCAGCTCAAGGGATCCATATATGGTGCTGTGGGGCCAAGGTCGATGCAGATGTGGAATAAGATATCAGAGGCCGATTTCCTTAAATATTTTGGAATAGCAAGAGAGGGGTTTGACGGTTTGAGGCTTTTAAAAATGGCTGAAAAAATCTCGGAAAGAAAGGCTGAAGCTGCTTTGAACTTTGTTCTTGAACATGGGATGGAGATTCGCTTTGGAAATGACCCAGTAGAGTCATTGACAAAGGACATGGTTCTATTTCAGATGAAGGTTTATTTTGCTCTCCTCGAACTCAAGAGGCAGTTCGGACTGGACTTTATTGGGATTCAAGATCAGCTGGACTGGATTGATCATTATCCTGCAACGGATTTGAGCCTGGGGCTCTTGAACAATAAGCTGCGGCCTGAATCGGATGGAAACACGATTGTAGCTGCCACGGAAGCAGATGACGGTGCGGCAGTCACAATGCAGGTCTTAAAATTTCTTTCTGGTGGAGAACCGGCAGGTTTTAGTGACCTGCGTTACTGGGACCCAGGGCAGAGACTCTACTGGTTTGTCAATTCTGGGGCTCTTGCTCCCTACTTTGCTTACGGCCGCCATGATTCTCTTGAAGGCGCATGGTCAGAACGGCAGACTTATATGTATTTCAAGAAGGGAGGTGGAACCTGTTCTGTTGTTGTGCGCATTCCTGGAACGGTTACCTGGGCACGTTTTTCCTATCGAAATCACAAATTGTACTTGTGTGCAGGGCGCGGAGTGACAGATGTGCCGAGTGATAAACAATGGCGTGAGAGATCAAACCGTTGTAATCCTGAGTGGCCGCATTGGTATCTGAAACTTTGCGGCAAAATCGAATGGAATATAAATTCCAACCATCCAATGACAATACCCGGAGATTATCTTGCTGAGTTGAAGGCAGTGGCTGAGGAAATGGGGATTCCTTTTGAATGTTATGACTACAGAACACCTGAGGAGATAGAAAAGGGGCTTTATGCCTGAGTGGAGCGCGGCCATGCCCTCAAATTCATCTGTTCCAAATCTATTATCGGTAGTCTTGTTTAAAAATCCATATATCCGCAGTGGCGCAGTGCCAGGTATGCTGCACCAAAAACTCCGGCTGAATCCCCAAGCTTGGCCTTAATTAGAGGGATTTGTTCCCTCTCCACACCAAATACCGATTTCATAAGCAAAGATGGAACTTTTTCGTACCAGATCGGGAGATTAGAAACACCTCCTCCAAGAATTATGGCATCAAGGTCAAGGATAGTTACCGCATTCGCCAACATTCCGGCCATTATTTTGCAGCTTTCATCAAAAAAGCGGACAGCCTGCGGATTTCGAGCCTGATATAAAGTATATATTTCCTGTACGTCTAGTTTTTTTCTGCTCATTTCATGAAACCTTCTGCTTAGACTGGGACCGGAAAGATAGGCTTCGGCACAACCTCTCCGCCCGCATTCACATCTTCTTCCATGTATATCGATTGCAGCATGGCCGATTTCCCCTGCTCCGCCCAGCGCACCCCGGTACAGTCTATCATTCAAAATCAGGCCACTGCCTACCCCTGTCCCTAGAATAACAGCTATAACATAATGATACTTTCCAACACAGGTCGCATAATATTCGGCAAGAGCCAGGCAGTTGGCATCGTTTTCGACCAGTACAGGCACGGTTAATCTGTCTTCCAAGCTTTTAATCAAGCCCGGACATTCATAAACAGGAGTATGCGGCGAGCCGAACAAACGGCCTTTTGAAGGAACATATGTGCCCGGAGTCCCAATGCCGACTGCTGCGAATTGTTTTCCTCCCGCTGCTTCCAATATGACCTTTGTAATTTTTTCTATTACATATTCAAATCCGCGGGAAGCTCCGGACGGCTCCCTGTAACGAGATAACAGATTCTGGGCAGAATCAAGCAGGCATGCCTCGATTTTGGTTCCACCAAGGTCCACACCAATTACATAATCTTTCTTCATTTCAGCTTTTCCTGTTTTGTACCTCTATGTTTTTATATTAGATCTTTCCTTCCATTTATAGAGTTCACATAAATGTGCAAATTTTCATAGTTATCCTGTTTTATTTACACGATTTAACTGCGAATTTTATGGCCTCGGCCATGCTCTGAGGATTGGCTATCCCCTTACCTGCGATATCAAAAGCAGTGCCATGATCAGGAGAAGTCCTGATAAATGGAAGGCCTAATGTTACGTTTACTCCCGTGTCGAATGAAAGCAGTTTAAAAGCGATAAGACCCTGGTCATGATAGAGAGCAATAACAATCTTATCAGGATGGTTAAAGGCATTCCTGCAGACAGTATCCGGAGGAAAAGGCCCACTGATGGGGAGGCCTTTTTTCTTTGCTTCTTCAATAGCGGGAATTATCTCATCGAGTTCTTCTCTGCCTAAAAGGCCTTCTTCTCCTGCATGTGGGTTCAGCCCGGAAACCAGAAAGCTGTGTTTTCCGGTACACAACTTTTCTATGCTGCTGTTGAGGTGCAAAAAAAAGTCAAGAAGAGCGTCTTTCCTTATTCTTTTTATTGCTTTTTTCAAAGGAATATGGTGAGTAAAAAGAGCAATATTTAACCTGTCAGACCAGAAAGACATTATGGCTTNCGGATAGATCAAGCTCAGATACTCTGTATGACCTGCAAATTTAATTCCTGCAAGCTGCCAAGAATGTTTGGATATTGGAGCAGTAACAATGGATGTAATTGTTCCTTTTCTAGCTTGTTTAACAGCCTCCTCAAAGAAACGGAACGAGGCATGCCCATTTTCCTTAGAAGGAATCCCCCTCTTTATATTCTTTATTGGTGTTTCAACTTCATAAAGTGAAATAAAAGAACGGGAAAATTTTTCATTTTTGTTTAATGTGGGGATTTCTAGATTAAGGCCAAAAGCTTTTATCTCTTCATCAAGCAGTAACCTTGATCCGAAAAGAATGTAATTTGTACCGGAAACGAACTTTTGTGAAGAGAGAGCCTTTAGAGTTATTTCTCCACCGACTCCCCCAGGATCCCCAAGAGTTATCCCTATCTTTTTAGGGATCATTTTTTCTTTATTGAGTCTGATTTATAAAATCCGCCAGTTTTTTTTGCCGGTTTAGCTTGTTTCTTACTCTCAAGCTTATAGAGATACTTTATACTGTTCTTATAGATCAGAAGATTGGGAGCGTTATTTCTGTTGATTTTCAGACAGTTTTTATCATACCATTCAATATATCCTTCTATCGTCTCCCCATCTATAAAGACAACCACTATAGGGACCTTTTTGTTCATCTGCTTGAGATAGTAGTAATTTTCCGCGAAAGTCTCAAATGGAGGATGCGGTTTCTTTCTTGAAGCTTCCCGGTTCATTTTTTCCTTGTATTCAGAGAAGTTTGGTCGGATTAATTTCCTGTTCACCATTATTTTCTCCAAGAATTAAGCTTAAGCAAGAAATAGATTTTTACACTATTAATTTTTATGATAGCATTCTTTTCAAAAAACATCAAGAAAAATGCTTTTCAACAAAATTTATCAGCGCCTCCACCAGTAGGACAATTTCATGAAGTAGTACCTTTTTTTTGTTCAATTATCATCCTGAATTGCTTCATTGTATCAGCAGTTTTTATTAATAATTCAGGTTATACGCTTCTTTGTAGTCTATTTTCCTAATAATCCGGAGACTGATATGTTCCTTTCTTTAAGGCTCATTCCTATTGTCTGGCTTAATTGGGCCAGAGAAAGATTATAGTCAATAATGGCCTTAAGTTCCTGGCTCTGTGAGGTCGTAAGATCTGTCTGATATTGGAGGACAAAATAGTTGGTAGTAAGCCCAACTTTGAGTTTTTCTTCCTCGGCTTCTAGTTTTTTCTTTGAAAGCTCACGTGCAACCTTGTAAGCCTGGACACGCTTGTAATTTGTCTGAACTGCTCTTACCGCAGTTTTTATCTCAAGAAAGATCTGTTGTTCCTGATTCTGCATGCGCAGTTTTGCCTGTTCTAGATTGACTCTTGCCTGTGCGTATGAAGCACGTGAGAATATTGACTCCAACGGGATAGAAAGTGTTAAGCCGACAGACCAGTTTTTGTATTTAAAGCCAAAAGCATCCTTCAACGAATCCACTGCTCCCCCAGGAATTATGGCGGTTGGATCTCCGAAAGGATTTTCTGGAGGGTAGATGATATAAGTTCCTGATACACCCGGGCTCCAATAGGAAGCCTGGAAGCTTAAATCAGGAAGCAGTTGGTTTTTAGTGTAGCTTAAATCAATCTCCTTATTTTTTAAATCAATTAACGTGGCCTTAAGATCAGGCCTGTTCTGCATAGCTATGGAAAGGGCTTCATCAAGACCCATGTCCTTCTTTTTATATTCTGGCGTATCCGCCGGTATTATCTCAGCCAGACCTGCACTTTTTCCTTCTGCCGAGAGGTTGATCCTTGTTTTGAGAATGTCCTCGTTATTTTTAACCTGAGCCTCTGCATCAAGGATGTCAGCTTCCCTAGTGGCTACAGTTGCCTGAGCATTCAGGATTTCTATAGAGGCTAAGGTTCCAACTTCAACAGCCCTCCTGTTTTTTTCCAGCAAGTCTTGAGCCAGCTTCAGGGACTGCTGCCGGACTTTCAGGATTTCAATGGAGTAAACAAGATTCCAGTATGCCTCTTCTACGCTGTATATTGTTTGCTGGAGAGATGTTCGGAAGTTCTCCTCTGAAATATTAAGGTTGTTCTGAGCAACAATGATCTCTTTACGGCTTATTTTGGTGCCAAAATTTTTCAGGAGAGGCTGGGTAAAATTGAAAGTCAGAGTGCTGCTGAAGCGTGGATTAATTGTCTGGAATTTTTGGTTGGAGTCATATTTGGAAGAAGCTAGAGAGATAGAGAAATTTCCTCCTGTTGGGATTAACTGCGAAAGCTGGGTGGAATAGGCGTTTCTTTCAGTTGCAATATCGCCTGAAGCCTCGATCCAGGAATAAGATGCCTGGTTTGTATTCCTGATATTATAATCCATAGAAAGCTGAGGCAGAAATTTCTCTTTGGCAAAAGAGATTGAAATTTCTGCAAGGTCTGGATTTAAAACCTCAATAGCAACGTTGAGGTTGTTCTTAAGGGCTTTGATAATGCAGTCTTCAAGGGAAAGAGATAAACCTTTTTCCTGTTGCTGTGCTTGAGAGGGCGCTGCCATGTAAAAGACCACCAGCAGTATTATTCCAATTATCCGTTTATTCATTATTTTCCTCCTTGGTTTTGGCTTTTTAACTCTTTGCTTTATACAATATGGTTAAGCGGAGTTGAAATTTTATTATTCATACCTCAATGCGTCAATCGGATCAAGCTTCGAGGCTTTGCGGGCCGGGTAAAACCCGAAAAACACACCGACCGAAGCCGAAAAAATAAAGGCCAGAACAATAGAATCCATAGATACAAGAGTCTTCATGCCTGAAAAATGGGAGATCAAGCCTGAACCTCCCAAACCAAATAAAATCCCTATCAGTCCGCCCATGACACTCAGAACAATGGCTTCTGTAAGGAACTGTAAAAGAATATGCTTTTCCTTAGCTCCTACCGCCATTCTGATCCCGATTTCGCGGATCCGTTCGGTTACAGAGACCAGCATGATATTCATTATCCCGATTCCACCTACAAGAAGAGATATGGAAGCAATGCCCCCGAGAAGAATCGTGAGAATTTTTGTAGATTCGGCAGCTCCCTCAGCAATATCCGACATATTCCTGACATTAAAATCGTCCTCTGCTCCAGGAGCAATTTTGTGCCTTATCCTAAGGACCTCTTCGATTTGCTGTGTGGCTTCAGTACTTCTAGCCATTGAGACGGCTGAAACATCTATAGATTGGATATGATTAATTCCGAGCAGCCTTTTTTGGCAGGTGGTATAAGGAATAGCAACCATATCGTCCCTGTTAAACCAACCTCCTGATTCCCCCCTGGATTTTAAGATCCCGAGTACTCTAAATGGGATTTTTCTTATCCTTATAATCTGTCCGATAGGAGATACGCCTTCGAAAAGATTCTCATTGACTTCGCTTCCAAGAATACAGACTTTTTGTCCGGACTTGAGCATGTGTTCGTTAAAAAAAACCCCCTCTACAACCTCCCAATTCCGAATTTCTGGATATTTGTCACCAACTCCGTAGATGGAAGTATTCCAGTTTTTATTCTGATAAATCACTTGAGCACGGGTGTTGACATTGGGTGAAACATATTGAACGGCATCGCATCCTTCCAGAATGGCTTTTGCATCGGCTTCCATCAAGTTAGCATATGTTCCACCGCCGCCGTGCCGGCCATGGTAAGAACGGCTGCCGGGCCTGACAAACAGCAGGTTAGTACCCATTGAGTTAAAACGTGCTTCGACTTCCACCCTGGCACCTTGACCAATGCTGACCATGGCTATGACTGCGCCGACTCCGATTATGATCCCCAGTGCCGTGAGAAATGAACGCATTTTATTTCGACTCAGTGCATTGAAAGAAATTCGAATAATTCTTATAATATTCATTTTTTACTCCGTTTTTCCGTTTACAATAAGCCCATCCCTGAGATGTACTATTTTACGAGCAATGGCAGCAATATCAGGATCATGCGTGACCACGATGACTGTGATATTTTTTTCGGTATTGAGCATTTTAAAAACATCAATTATTTCTTTGCCGGTTTTGGAGTCCAGATTTCCCGTTGGCTCGTCTGCCAGGATCAAAGAAGGATTATTGACAAGTGCCCTGGCAATGGCAACACGTTGCTTTTCTCCACCGGAAATCTGATTGCTTTTATGCAATTCTCGCCCCTCCAGGCCGACCAAGGAGAGTGATTTTAGAGCTAACTCCCTGGCTTCTTTTGCAGGAACATTTGAGTACAGAAGAGGGAGCTCCGTGTTTTCTAACGTAGTAGTCCGGGCAAGCAGGTTAAAGTTCTGGAAAACGAATCCAATTTTTTTATTGCGGATATTGGCAAGCTGGTTCTTGTTATAAGCAGATATTTCTTTTCCCTCCAGGAAGTATTTTCCTCTTGTAGGCTTATCCAGGCAGCCTATAATATTCATAAGAGTGGACTTACCTGAACCGGAAGGTCCCATAACGGCCAGAAGCTCTCCTTTTTGGATACTATAGGATATACCACCCAAAGCATGAACCTGTGTTTCTCCCATGATGTATGTTTTTGTGACATTTTCTAAATGTATGAGATTGTTATTGCTGTCCATTTTCTTTTTTTCCTTATTAAAATTTGATCATTTGTTACCTTCTTATCATGAACATACCACCAGGCCTCCGGTTATTGGAACTTGAGGCTCCTTCCTCTCCTGAGACTTCTCCGGTGATGACAAGCTGGCCCTCTTTCAGGTCCCCTCTGACAATTTCTGTCAGGACATTATCTGTGACCCCTGTCTTTATAAAAATCATTTTAAGCTTTCCTTTTTCATCCTCAATCCAGACTCGAGGCATAGAGGACATGAGGGAAGACCGCTGGCCCATTCCCTCACCAAATTGACGTCCGGAATTGGATGCCTGTCTCATTTTCCTTTCTGAGTCTTGCTCTTGAGCATTGGCCGATGTGCTTCTTTCAGCTTGTCCTTCCTTGCGCATATCTTCAAATATCTGCTTCATTTCTTCAGTACTCAATTGAGGAGTAAACCGCAGGGCCGAATTGGGAACACTCAGGGCATTTTTCGCTTCCCCAACTACTATTGAGATTGTAGCTGTCATTCCCGGCCTTAATTTAAGCTCTGGGTTATCAACTTCCACGATGGTAATATAGGTAACCACATTGGAAACCACCTCAGGTGAGTATCTGACCTGGCTAACAATGCCTTGAAAATTGTTATTAGGAAAAGCATCCACAGTAAACGTAACTTTCTGGCCTTCCTTGACTCTTCCGATATCTGCCTCGTCTACGCTGCATTCCACCTGCATCTTGCTCAGGTCATTTGCAATTTGAAAGAGGACAGGCGCCTGAAAACTTGCGGCTACTGTCTGTCCAACATTAATGTTTCGGTTGATAACAACTCCGTCGATAGGCGATTTGATAATCGTATATTCAAGGTCGACTCTGCTTGAATCAAGCTGGGATTTAGCCTGTGCGAGTCTTGCTTCGGTGGACTGAAGGTCTGCTTTGGCACTGTAATAGGAAGTCTCTGCGGTTTCTTTTTCTTCGTAAGATATCAGATCTTTTTTAAAAAGATCCAAGGCCCGTTCATATTTTTTCTCGCTATTTTGCAGTGTGACTTTGGATTTTTCCAGGGAAGCCAGCGAACTCTGATAATTTGCTTTATTCTGATCAACTTTAGTGACAAATTGTTCCGGATTTATCTCAGCAATAACCTGGCTTCTTTTAACAACTGAATTAAAATCTACATAGAGATTTTCAATCTTGCCCGAGACCTGGCTTCCAACATCAACAGTAGTCACAGGATTTAAAGTGCCGGTTGTGTCGACCAAGGCTTCAATATTACCCCTGCCGACAGCCTCTTTTTTATAACCAAGGAAGTTGTTTTTGTTGTTTTTGAAAACAGTTGCCCAGAGGACTATCGCTACAAAGATAAGGACGATTGTGCCAACAATAACTTTCTTTTTCATTTTATTTCTCCTTTTTCACTTTTGTGTTTCTTTAAACGGTTCTTTCTGTTTTCCATCTCTTTTTTCCGTTGAGACATGTATTTTTCAATCATGGCTTCGAATTTAATTCCCTGTTCTTCATTCAGGACATTTTTAATTTCTGATAAAAGTTGAAATCTCATAGAGGAGAACCGTTTGTTGATCTGGCTTCTCAATTCTTTAAGCCTTTCCTCATTATTATTGAATGTATTTCTTATTTGCTCCTGTTGTTCCGGGTTGAGGTTTAGTTCCCTTACCATTATATCAAGAGTCGGAAAATGGACAGAGCTTCTTTTTTTACTTGTCGAAATTTTTCTAGGCCTCTTGTCAATAATATGTTTTTCCAAAAGGATTCCACCGAAAATCCCCGCGGAAAAAACAATAACAAAAGAAAATATAATCCAGGATTTGTAATGGTTTTTCATGGCAGATATCTCCTTGTACCATTGTTTTCTTCAATGGCAGTAAATATAAGCATCATGTTTTTATTTTCGAGTTCATCTTCCTCCAGTAGTGGGATTGTGTCCTGAAAAGGATTTTGGTTGCGAAGGAGAATTCCTGATTGACTTAGTTCTTCATTCTGAGGTGGAAGAAAAAAAACGATAGAAGCAGCAAGCATCAAAATAACAAACAGAGAAAGTGGAATGGCTTTGATTGCCCAATGTTTCCATAATGGCCAGGGTTCATATTTATTTTTCTCTTTAAGTCTGGGCTTTAAGCGCTCCCAGAAATAAGGTTTAGGCTCGGGGAAATCTTCATCTTTTAAACTACCGAGTATGTATTGATATTCTATTCTTTTTTTCTGACAGGAGACACAGTTTTTTAAGTGCTTTTCGAGTTCTTCCTTGTCATTATTTTGTAAAACATTATCGAAGGATTTCAGGAGAAGTTTTTCAGCCTTTTTACATTTCATGACTCCCTCCTTTTTGGGATAAAAAAGGCACTAATTTTTTCCTGAGTTTTTTCCTGGCTCTGTGTATTCTAGAGTCTACAGTTCCAGGTGAAATATTTAAAATTTTGGAAATTTCTTCATAGGAGAATCCTTGAATGTCTCTTAAAGAAAGTATAACTTGTTGTTTCTCGGGGAGTGTCTGGATAGCCTCATGAACAAGTTTTCTTCTTCTTTCCTCAATTATTTTCTTTTCTTTGATTCTCATCTCATTTTCCTGAACAAAAGGATTTTCTATATCCTCTTTGAAGGAAACCTTCTTAATCCTGTATTCTTTTCTCATGAAGTCCATGATATTGTTGACAGTTATTCGATAGAGCCAGGTTCCAAACTCTGATTTGGATTTGAATGCAGATAGAGAAAAGTAAGCCTTGATAAAAGTTTCCTGAGCCATATCGTCAGCAGTTTCCCTGTTGTGTGTTAAGCTAAAGGCCAAGTTAAACACCTTTGTTTTGTATTTTTTGACCAGAGCTGCAAATGCCTCCTGGTTTCCTTCTTTGCTCAACCGAACGAGTTTTTTTTCTTCCATTAAGATCCAACTTTTTTACCTCCGTACACAATTTAGACGGAGGAACAAGGGAAATCTTCCATTTAATTATAACTCAATATTTTTTCTATAGTTTCCTATTTTAAGAGATATGCATTTAAATTAGAAGTATAATTAGAGAATGGTTCTCTTTCAGATTTATGATTAAAAATATATCTTTTTGGATTTTCTACAGAAAAAGTCTTGATTACAGTTTAGTTGCTTTCCATTCTGCTTGTCCGCGATCACCAAAGTTGACCTCTCCTGACATTGTGTTACCTTCGACCTTTCCTGTATAAGTCATAGTCATTTCTCCTCTTGGAGTGCTGCGTGTAACTGTCCATTCGATTTCATTTCCCTTGATAGTTCCTTCTGCTGTTACTTCGCCTCCCCTGGAACTGCTCATGGTTACAGTAATGCTTTCTCCGTCTTGGTCGAAGTGAATCTTTGATGTCCTCTCGCCCCGTGGTGTTTCCATGGTCAATTCCCAATCTCCTGTCACATTGATTTCCTGTGCGCTGAGGGAAACCGCCAGCAGTATTAGGATAACGATTGTTAAAAAGGAATGAATTCTAGGCATCTTTTTCTCCTTTATTTTTATTCAACCATCATAATTTAGACGTAATATTTTTGTTATTCTTCCATAAAATATTCCAGGCGTATAAATTGTAGGGAAATAACAAAAATCAATTTTTTTGTGAAATTTTCATTTTTTTTATCGTCATATGTATTGAATAACATGTCAAATTCTTCAAAAAAAATTAAGACGTACAGGCCTGATAAAAAAGGCCACCGGTGGAGACTAAGGGAAAAATTCTTAAAAAGTGGTCTTCATGGTTTCCTTGACTATGAAATCGTTGAACTCTTGCTTACTTTAGGGGCTCCTCGGCGGGATTGTAAACAACAGGCAAAGGATGCCATGAAAAGATTCAAGATGTTGAGAGGAGTGTTGGAAGCTGGGAAGAATGAGCTTCAGGAAATAAGAGGAATCGGACCACACAATATATTTGGTATTAAGCTTGTCCAGGAAGTTTCCCGCCGTTTCCTCAAAGAAAAAATGGTGAGCCAACCTGTTTGTCATTCTTCAAAAGAGGTTTTTGATTTTCTTTACCATTCACTTAGAGATTCAAAACGGGAGAAGTTTAAAGTCCTATTTTTGAATGCAAAAAACTGGATTCTTGAGGAAAAGACTTTTTTTGAAGGGACTGTTGACTCCAGTGCTGTATATCCTAGAGAGATAATAAAGGCTGCATTAAGATATGGAGCATCTTCGTTGATATTTGCACATAACCATCCTTCGGGCGATCCTGAACCATCTGAAAGTGACAAGGAAATCACACAGGATCTTGTATTTGCTGTAAATATCATGCAGTTGAAAGTTTTAGATCACATCATCATAGGTAATAATTGCTATTTTAGCTTTGCCGATCAGGGATTGATCGAGGATTATGAATTCTTTTTCCAAAATTTAAAGAAAGGGCTACAGTAAAAAGAGAAGGAGTTTCTGAATCAGATAAAAATGAAAGTTTCTGAATATTAAAGATATGGACCATATTTGTAAAATCTTCGTTCACAAGGTAAACTCTTGAATAGGAGGTTACAATGCAAGATGACAGGGAAATTAGCAAGAAGTTTGATATGAGGCCGATCGAAGAAATTGCCAGGAAATTGGGAATCGATGCTGAGAATTTAGAGAAATATGGAGAGTATAAAGCAAAAATAGTTCCTGAAAAGGTTTATAAAAAGGGAGGAAAAAGAGGAAAGTTAATTCTTGTCACAGCTATGACTCCGACGCCTGCTGGCGAGGGGAAGACCACGACTACTATAGGCCTCACAGATGCTTTATGTAGTTTGGGAAAAAATGCTGTTGCAGCCCTAAGAGAACCCTCGCTTGGTCCTGTATTCGGAATGAAAGGAGGGGCTACGGGAGGAGGATATGCCCAGGTAACGCCAAGAGAAGAAATAAACCTTCACTTTACAGGAGATATTCATGCTATTACCGCAGCACATAACCTTTTGTCCGCCATGGTAGATAACCGGCTTCATTTTGATGGACCTTCAGGACTACTCGACTGCAGAAGAATCGCATGGAAAAGGGTTCTTGACATGGATGACCGTGTCCTACGAGAAGTTGTGGTTGGCATAGGAGGGCCTTTACGTGGGATAGCACGGGAAACCGGATTTGACATAAGCGCTGCTTCGGAAGTCATGGCTATACTCTGTCTTGCCGAAAATTTGGAGGATCTGAAGGATAGGCTCGCTAATATATTTATTGGGTATTCTCCGGATAAGAGTCTCGTGTTTGCCAGGGAGATTAAGGCTGATGGAGCAATGGCAGCTCTCTTGAAAGAGGCTTTAAAACCTAATATTGTTCAAACTCTGGAAGGAACCCCGGTATTTATCCATGGGGGCCCCTTTGCCAATGTCGCCCATGGTGCTAATTCTGTGATTGCTACAAACATGGCACTGCATCTTTCTGATTATGTTGTGACTGAAAGCGGGTTTGGTTCTGATCTTGGTGCAGAAAAGTTCTTTGATATTGTTGTGCGTACAGGTCATATTCCACCGCCTGATGCTGTTGTTCTAGTTGCAACTATCCGGGCCCTTAAATATCACGGCGGGGTAAAAAAGGATGATTTGAAGGAAGAAAATACTGACGCAGTCGAGAAAGGGTTTGAAAACCTCCAAAAACATATTGAAAACCTTGGAATTTTTGGCATTCCGTTTGTTGTGGCACTCAACAGGTTTCCGTCCGATACAGATGCTGAAATTGAAAAGACGATGGATTTGTGCAGGAGGGAAAAGGCAAGGGCCACCATGAGCGATGTTTACAGGAAAGGAAGTGCGGGAGGACTGGAATTAGCCCGGGAAGTCTTGACTGCTGTCCGGGAGGATGAGAATATCTTCCAATTTCTTTATCCGCTGGATATGCCCCTTCTGGATAAAATCAATACAGTTGCCAAAAAAATATACGGAGCTTCTTCTGTTGCCATGGAAGCGAAAATAATACGTAAAATACTCAGGATGGAGAAAGCCGGTTTTAAAAATCTCCCGGTCTGCATTGCAAAGACGCAGTATTCACTTTCCGGCGATGACAAAACTCTAGGAAGGCCCAAAGATTTTGTGCTTATTGTAACCGATGCTTCACTCAGTTCAGGAGCAGGTTTTGTGGTTGTGTACTGTGGAGATATCATGACAATGCCGGGTTTGCCAAAATCTCCTGCCGCAGAAAGAGTAAATGTGAATGATAGGGGAGAGATCATAGGACTCTCCTAACCTGGATTATTCAGTTTACATGATTATGCAATTATGATAAAAATATGATGTCTTTTCTTCAATCAAATTGGCAAAGGATAACAAGTACGTAAATGATACAAGATATAAAAAATCAGTTTGATTAAAAAAAGTGGAGGGGATCAAAATGACAGAAGATAAAAACACTACAGAGCAAAACTCAAAAAGCAGAGCAATTGAATCTGCCCTTTCCCAGATAGAGAAGCAGTTCGGAAAGGGAGCCGTAATGAAGATGGGACAGAAAGATGCTGCTATTAAAGTGGCTTCAATTCCTACAGGCTCTATAGCATTCGATTCAAGTCTGGGAATTGGTGGATTTCCAAGGGGAAGAGTTGTGGAAATATTCGGACCAGAAGCCACAGGAAAGACAACTCTAGCGCTTCACGTTATCGCAGAGGCACAGAAGATGGGTGGACAGGCTGCTTTTATAGACGCTGAGCATGCAATGGACACGAAATATACGGCTAGCGTTGGTGTTGATATAGATAACCTTCTTATCTCTCAGCCTGATTATGGAGAACAGGCACTGGAGATCGCAGAGGTTCTTGTCCGGAGCGGTGCTGTTGATGTTATTGTTGTAGATTCTGTTGCCGCACTTGTTCCTAAGGCAGAACTCGAAGGGGAAATGGGTGATCCTCATATGGGCCTTCAAGCCCGTCTTATGTCTCAGGCTTTGCGTAAACTGACAGCAATTGTCAGCCGTTCAAAGACATGTTTTATCTTCATCAACCAGATAAGACAAAAAATCGGTTTCTTTCTGGGAAGTCCCGAGACAACATCGGGGGGAAGGGCTTTAAAATTTTATTCCTCATTGAGAATAGATATTAGAAGGATAGCGACTTTGAAAGATGGAGACAAAGTCATAGGAAACAGAGTAAAAGTCAAGATTGTTAAGAATAAGATGGCACCTCCTTTTAGAATGGCTCAGTTTGATATTATCTTTGGCGAAGGCATCTCAAGAGAAGGGGATTTGATTGACTGCGGAATGGAAGTTGGCCTGATTGAAAAAACAGGAACATGGTATTCCTACAAGGGAGAAAGACTGGGACAGGGAAGGGATAATGTCAAGAAGCTATTAAAAGAAAATAAGGAGCTGTCTTCAGAATTAGATAATAAGATCAGAAGAGAGTTAGGGCTTATCCCCGAAGATAAGCAAGAAAAATAATATATTTGCTATCAATCAGAGATTCATCCCGGTAGGAAAAAATTTACAGCAGTACCAATTATAAGGACGCTAAAAAGCATGATACCTATGGCCTTGAGCCCATCCTTGAGCTTTAATTCGCGGAACATAATTACAAAAGTGGCAATGCACGGAAAAAACATTGTGAGGATTACACTACCTGTAATTAATTGCTTTGTTGTAAGGGCAAGAGGTGCGAACATCCCAACTGCAACGTCCTTGCGCAGTATCCCGACAAGCAAAGGCACTATAGTATCTTCAGGCAAACCCCAAAGCCGTGTAACAACAGGTGCGGTAAAGCTGGCAACATACTTAAAAAGGTTGAGATGGTAAAGAATATCAACGACGAAGATGGCAGCTATTACTATAGGCAGGGCCTCTTTTAGGAATCCATATATACGCATCCACAGCTTGGAGAAGAGAGCCTGAAAACTTGGCATCCTGTAAGGAGGGATTTCTATCAAGAGCTCAGGCTTGAAGCCTCTGGTCGTAAACCGCAGTATGATGCCGATGATTATCCAAGAAATAAACAGTATCCCGTAAATAAGTGCAACAGGCCATGCACCGCGGCTGCCCACAAGGCCTATAATCATAGCCTGAAGGGCTGCACATGGAACAGAAATAGAGATCAAAGTAGCTGTGATGAATCGTTGACGCCTGGTTTCAAGGATTCGTGTTGCTATAATCCCCGGGACATTGCATCCCAGTCCAAGCAAAGTCGGTATAATTGCGTAACCGTGGAGTCCAATCTTATGCATTATATTATCCATGAATACTGCCAGACGCGGCAGGTAACCTGTATCTTCAAGCAAGGACAGTACCAGGTAAAAGCTGAATATATAGGGTAATACGGCTCCTAATGGGATAAAAAGGCCTGACGTTAAAAGCCCGAAAGACTGCATGAAATCTATTCTGCCTTCTACGAGCGTCCCTATGAGAAGTGAATGCAGGAAATTCCCAGGACCTAATAGGGTTGAAAGTTTCATCATGAGTGGCTTCCAGGCCACATTAAAAAGGGGTTCTATACCAAAGGGTAGTTTAACCCATGATTGTCCGAAGATTCCTATTTCTCCCCTAATGAGGAACTCTCCGATTGTCCTGATGAACGAAAACGAAAGAGCCAACACCACAAGTGCAGTCAGTCCGCCGAATACCGGATGTACACTCAGATCCTCAAGGCGCTCGCTAAACGTGTGATGGTGGGGATGGAGGGTCTGCACTTCCTCGACGATATTCCCCACTTTTGCCCAGATATCTTTTTCGGAGAGATGTTCGTGTTTTTTAGCTGTCTGTGATTTATTATGATGAGGAATGTGCGGATGGTGGCCTGGATGGGTTGTCTCATTTTTCTCGATTTTTAGTTCCCTAATTTCAAGGGAAAACACTTTCTGTATTAAGTCTTTTATCCCAACGCCTGTTCGGGCAACAGTAGGGACAACAGGGACTCCAAGCCTTTGCGAAAGCTTCTTTACATCGATCTCAATTCCCTTATGCCGCGCCTCATCACTCATATTGAGAGCAATGACAATGGGCTTATCCTGTGCCAGAAGTTCAATTGTCATAGGAAGGTGGCGTTCAAGATGGGTAGCATCCACGACATTGATGATTCGCACAGCTTCATCAATGAGGTCAACGGTTACTCTTGCTGCTGCATCGATGGGCTCAAGGGAATAGGTGCCAGGAGCATCCACTACATCACAGTTTCGCTTGCCAAAGCGCACCTGGCCTGCTGTATAGCTTACTGTCGTGCCGGGGTAATTGGAGGCAATGGTATGGATTCCTGTAATCCGTGAGAACAGCACACTCTTGCCGACGTTAGGATGGCCTACAAGGAGAATGTCAGATTTTATATGGCTAGTTCTGCCGGAGGTAGTTTCAGAGGATGTTTTCTCTTTACCCATCTCATTTTGTTCTGACTACGACCCTGCGGGCCATGCCAAATCCAATAGCAAGTTGAGCCCTGTTAATAAGAACAATAACTGGCCCTCCTAATCCCACTTTTGATATTTTCCGAATTTTCTGGCCTTCTATAACACCAAGAGATCTTAGGCGGGTTTTTCCCATCCTCCCACCAGTTATTGCTATGACCTCTGCTTCTTCATTTGGAAAAAGTTCTGTAAGTAATTTATCGCTCATTTCTCATTGTCTCCTTTAGTTCGTCGGCAAATTTCTTGGATCTTGTCATCTGGTTCTCCAGGAAATCCAAAAGTTGTGTTATTCTATCGAGAGTTTTTTTATTAATATGATGTTCGATTTGACACGCGCTGGATTCTGCCAGTTTTGAAGGCAGTGCGAGAATATTGGAAAAGAGCCTGAAAAGGATCTTGTGACGCGCGTATACAAATTCCGCTTCTTTACGACCTTCTTGTGTAAGTTCGATATGCCCGTAAGGTTCATGCATAACAAGCTTTCTGCGAACAAGCTCTTTAATTGCAGAGTGAACACTTGGGCTTTTCACGCACAACCTCTCAGCAACATGTTTTGTTCTGACAAAAGGGTGGTCCTTTGAACATATAAGTATGGCCTCCAGATAATCTTGCAGGCCTTCAGTAAGTGAGATCATTTTAGTGTTCTCTAACAATGTTAGTTAAACCTAAGTTTAGAAAGAATTTTCCTTTTTGTCAAGAGAATTTTATCCAGAAGTTCCTCCAATTTTTTATCATTTATTTATTGCCAACCCGATCAGGTCAGCCGACAGAGAAAAAGAGGATTGCTTCTTGTATGAGTCTTTTATAGGACAAATCCAAAAACAATGAAAAGAACAATAGAGATTCCTGCTGCCGCCAAAGCATAGGGAAATTGTGTTCTGACATGGTCGATATGGTCTGTCGCGGCAGCCATAGAAGAGATAATTGTAGTGTCGGAAATCGGCGAGCAATGATCTCCAAAAACTCCTCCTCCCAGCACTGCAGCGATAATTAGACCGGAATGAAGACCGATAAGATTAATCATGGGGACAGCGATAGGAATCATGATAGCAAAGGTCCCCCAGGAAGTTCCTGTTGAAAAGGAGATAAGACAGGAGATGAGAAATAGAACAGCAGGGATGATTCCAGGTTTAAGAGTAGACCTAGCTGCTTGTGCTACAAATGGCCCTGTCCCTAGAGATTCGCATGTATCTCCGATAGCAAAGGCCAAAACCATCAAGCTTGCGAGCGGAATAAGCCCGCCGACTCCTTTCATAAAAATATCAGTGATCTCTTTGAGCGTCATTATCCTCTGGACACTGTAAGAAAATGCTCCGACCAATAGTGCCAGAATAACGGACCAGAGAACAGAGACAGAACCTGACCCATTTATCAGATTTCCTTTTCCGGTGATGAGAAGAACAACAGGCATTGTGGCAACCATAGTAGCTACTGGGAGGATCATGTTTATGGCACGAAGAGGAATCCCTGGTTTCTCTTTCATCATTACCACTTCATCAGAAATGAGGGGTTCAGCACCGTCTCGGAGAAGTTTATTTTCCTCCCGTACTCTTTTTTCAGCTTTTTTCATAGGGCCAATGTCTCTCCCTGTCAGAACAACTACTAAAACAAGGATGAGAGCCAGGATGGCATAGAAATTAAAAGGGATTGAAGAGATAAAAACATGCATCGGGTCCTTGACTCCCTGCTGAGCTAACAGCCCGAGGACAAGAGCTCCCCAGGCATTGAGGGGAATAATAATACATTTTGGTGCTGATGTAGAATCAAGTATATAACTTAACTTTTCGCGGGAGATTTTCATCCTGTCGAAAATAGGCCTTGCGACAGCACCCGAGATAAGAACACAGATTGACGATTCAATAAAGATAATAAAACCCAGAAACCAGGCAAGAATGCCTGCCGATTTTCTGGTTCTTACAAGGCCCTTCCCAGTAACTAGATTGACAAAGCCTTTCATCCCACCTGAGTACTGAGTAAAAGTGATGACAGCTCCGATCATGGCACTGAAGAGAATAACGCGTGTGTTGTCCTCATTTTGAAAAACGGCCAAAAGGGCGTTTATTGTATGAATAAGGCCTGCCAGAGGGTTCCAGCTGTTAATGATTGTCCAACCTATCCAGATACCAAGTATCAGCGAAATATAAACATGCTTTGTCTTAATGGCAAGAAAAATGGCTAGAAGGGGCGGAAGTATGGAAAGCCAGCCATATGTATCCATCACGGTTTCTTTTTTTAGAGAGATATAACATTGAAAAATAAAGATGTCAATTCTGTTGTCTTTGATGTCAAAGCAAAATGAAAATGTCCGGTTCTTAGCAACGTGAAAATGTCCGGTTTGTGCTATAAAGAGCAATGAAAGATTTGAATGATGCAGTATTGATATATTTAAACAAAAGAGATAAGTTAAGAAGAGCAATAAAGTAATGGCGGAAACAGGCCCGAAATCAGCTGCAAAATGGGCATTGTCCCTGCTCTATCGCACTGAGTGGGTCATTCTGGACACAGAAACGACAGGTTTGGGTACATCAGATGAGATTGTTCAGATTGCTATCCTTTCCTATGACGGCAGTGTTCTGCTTGACACGTTAATCCACCCCACACAACCCATACCAACCAGCGCAACAGCTATTCATGGCATTAAAGACATTGATGTAAAGAACGCGCCTACGTTTCCTGAAGTCTTCGAACAGCTCAGAAGCATTTTGTCAGGCAAGACTATTGTTATCTACAACGCCCAATATGACCTACGCCTACTAAATCAGACTATCGCAAAATATAACCTCCCCCCACTTAAAATTGACCCTAAATGTGTGGAGTGTGCGATGCTTAAATATTCAGCATGGATTGGAGAACTATGGGAAGACGGAACATACAAATGGCAGAGATTGAAAGGAGGTGATCACACAGCAGTAGGGGACTGCCGTGCAACACTGAGAATTATTAGAGAAATGGCAGATTAATTCCCTTTGAAAAAATAACCGGGATAACATTTTTAAGATGAGTTTTTATAATGGGAAAGAAATCGCTTCTTTTGCTGTTCGTTTTTAATTTTATTCTCATAGGAGCGGGATGGGTTATGGCTTTCTATGCCTATCCCCACCTTCCTCAAAAGATTCCCCTTTGGCTTAATTTTTTGGGGCAGCCAGTTTTTTTAGTAAAAAAATCTCCTCTATTTTTTATATATCCATTGGTACAAGCTCTTTTTATTTTCTTTTTTTTGGCTCTTTTAAAGATTAAAACTTCAAGAGAAATGCCCGCTTATAAAGCATATGCTTTGAAAGAGTTTGTATATTTGACACTCATCTTTTTTAATATGATTTTCATTCATATTCAAAAAAGTCTTATTTTTATTGCTCACCGGATTGGCGAGGGAGTAAATAAATTTTACTTCTTTTCTTTGTTCTGTGCTATTTTTCTTCTGATCCCTTATCATCATATTCGCCGGAAAATCCTGAAAGAGAGCGGGGCTAACTAGTATGATGGATATTGTATTACTTACACAAGATGGAAGGGAATCAAGATCTTTAATTGTCAATTATTTTATATTCGTAATACTGCATTCCTCGCTTCTCATCTAAGATGTATAGTCTATCTTTTTGAATTTTAATGTCATCCACAAAATGCTTTAGTTGAATCTTGCCGAGCAGGGTTCCATCAGGAGCGAATATTTCCAGCAGATACATATCCGTTTCTTTTACTTCTGTATTTCCTTTAACTGACATATTCATGGCCCTTTCTCCACTTGATGACATTGTTGTCATGACACTGGTCTGCACACGTTCATTTTCCTTTATCTGTCTTTTTAGAGTGGCGACCCATATTCTATCTTTATTGTCAACGGCAATCCCGCTGGAACATCTGTTCATTTCTGGCATCTGGATGCTTATTCTACCCCCACTTCCTTTCCTGCTTCCTTTGTTTTTAGGGGAAGTCGTGCTGTAGTTTAACTTTCGGTCAGATCTCCATAGTAATTTTCCATCCGGCGAGTATTTATCAATGCGATTCTGGAAATCAAAAGCAACATATATATTATTGTATTTATCGAGAGTGAAATGAAACTGATTCCCCATTTTATTCATGAGGAATTCCTTATAATCTTTCTGTTCACCGAATTCTTTTTGAACCTTTCCTTCCTGGTTTAGAACTTTTAGAAGTTTGGGCAGGGATTTATCCTTGTCCTCTCCAATTCCAAAGCTGATAAATCCTCCTCCTCCCATGATTATTTCGCCTGACCTGGATATTCTTATAACACCGGGAGGATTCCCTGTCATCTTTATGGTTTTATGCTCTTTGCTGCCAGGTTCCAAAACCTGAATCCTTTTATTATTTGAATCCGAAACATACAAATATCCATTTGAATCAATGTCCAGGGAAAGAGGATATATAAATTCTCCTGGCCCCTGTCCTTTATTTCCTATTGTAGTGATATATTTACCCTCGTGTGAGAATTTCTGGATACGATGGTTGCCAGAGTCCAGCACATAGATATTGCCATTGCTGTCAAAGGCGATATCAGAAGGCATATAAAACAGAACATTTTCATCTTCAGATTCAATATCTCCAATGTTTTTCAGATATTCCAGGGAAACCTTAGGGGTTTTTTCCCATTTACCGATTTCTTCATTATGGATATACCGAACACCGTCTAGCGTTTCAACCTTTTGCGCATAGGAATTTGAAAAAATGAAGAATAGTAGGAATATGATGAGAATGGCCAGATTTAATAATTTTTTCATTTTTTATCCTCCTTCAAATTCTCCTGAATTATTCATAAATTATGCCGACACCAATATTTATTTTCCATTATATCTGCCAGTTACGTTGATTTTTCCTTCAGCATAACATTTAACTCTTTTCCCATGCACTTCTTTTCCTCTATGTTTTTTGCTTAACCCTGTAAAGCACTTCACCAAGATAACCGTCTTCATTGATCAATGCAATATACATGCCGGGTTGGAAGAAAGCCTGTTTTTTTAACATTGGCACAGAGAGATTTTTCAATAATGAGCTTGCTTCCCAGTCTTTATTACTATCACTCAATAACACTGGCGTCTTGTCTCCGGCTATCTTCTCCAGGATTTCTTTTAAGAGCATATCCACCTCTCTTTTTTAGCCTTAATTATTCAGACTAGTAGACCTTCAGATATATAATACGTTTAATCGGGCCAAAAGGTTGCCAATTCTTTGCAATCTACACTCCCAGGCCGCCATATTACAGCAGCTTGACATAAAACAGGGATGTCTGTATATTCAATGGCTTATTATGAAAAAATTTCTAAATACGTAAAAAAATGACCGAAACCTTCAGCCAGCTTTTTCTTCATACTCTCAGGATCCATCCAAAAGACAACCTTATGTCATACAAAAAGGCCGGTCGCTATATACCGATTTCAACCGAGGATTTCGGAAACCAGGTTAAGTGGACATCCCTGGCCCTGCAGAACCTGGGAGTCAAACACGGGGACAAGCTTATTCTCCTTGCGGAAAATGGGCCCCAGTGGATCATGCTGGATCTGGCCAACCTGTGCCTGGGTGGAATAACCGTCCCTTTATACAACAATCTGATCCCTGAACATATCAGGTTTATTATTGATGATTCCGATGCAACCATTGTTGTGTGTTCAAGTCAGGCCCTCTGGGAAAAAGTCAAAATCATAAAAGGTAAACTGAATAAAGTCCGCCACTTCATCACCTTCCAGTCGGAAGCAAAGAAAGGAGTTCTCACTCTGTCACGGCTCCTGGAGAAAGGGAAAGAAATCGCCCGTCTCCACCCAACACTGTTTGAAAAAACCGCCCTCAAGGTCAAACCTAATGATGTCGCTTCTATTATCTATACTTCTGGAACAACCGGTATCCCTAAAGGCACTATGTTGACCCACGCTAATTTATTAAGCAATATCAAAACGGTTTCCGGGCTGGTCGGATTAACGGATAAGGATATCGGATTTTCCTTTTTACCGCTATCCCATGTATTTGCACGGACCGTAAACTACGGTTATCTCTACAGTGGAAGCTCCATCAGTTATGCCGAAAGCATGGACACAATTGCGGAAGACATGCTACAGGTCAGTCCCCATGTCTTTGCCGATATTCCGCGACTGTTCGAAAATATCTACACCAGGGTCATAGATGATATCCTCTCCAGCCCAAGCCTGAAACGAAAAATATTCTACTGGGCAGTAAAAACAGGGAAAAACTATAGAGAAAAACAAAGTCTAAAACAGTCTGTCTTCCCAGGCCTGCGGATAAAACAATTTTTAGCCAAAAAACTGGTCTACTCCAAGATCACAGGAAGGATGGGAGGCAGGGTCAGATTCTGCGTTTCAGCCGCCGCTCCTCTGGCAAAAGATATCGCCGAGTTTTTCCACGCTATAGGGCTGGTCATCCTGGAAGGCTATGGACTAACAGAGACCTCCCCGGCCCTGACGATCAATACCCCAAAAAACCTGAAATTCGGCACAGTTGGCAAGCCAATACCCGGAGTTCAGATCAGGATTGCAGAGGACGGAGAGATCCTGGCCCGCGGGCCTAATATCATGAAGGGCTATTATAAAAAACCGGAATGGACCAGGGAAGCGATTAAAGACGACTGGTTTTATACTGGCGATATCGGACACCTGGACAAAGACAGTTATCTGGTTATCACGGACAGGAAAAAGGACATCATCATTACTTCAGGCGGAAAAAATATGGCACCTCAACCTACGGAAACCTTGCTAAAAATGAGTCCTCTTATTTCCAACGTCGTGGTGATCGGTGACCGGAGAAAATTCATTTCGGCACTGATCGTCCCAAATTTCAGCAAGATAAAAGAATACGCCAGAAAAAACAATATTTCTTATCAAGGACTAAAAGATCTGGTAAAAAACTCCAAGATCATCAAGATCATAGAAGCGGAAGTCGAAAAACACACCAGGGGGCTTTCCGCATTTGAAAAAATCAAGAAGATCGCTCTCCTGGACAGAGACTTTGAAATCGACAAAGGAGAGATCACTCCTACCATGAAGATCAAAAGAAACATCATAGCGCAAAAATACGTCACTTTAATCGATTCGCTGTATTCAGAAGCAAACAGACTGAAGCCCCAAAATAGTATCTAACGTATTCCCTATAACGACTTAAATAGGTTTATTCTTAAATGCCATTCTTTACAAGGTATTTCTTTAAATACCTTGCAGTGTAGGATCTTGCTGATTTCAGGCAGTCTTCAGGCGGGCCATAGACAACGATTTCTCCGCCCATGTCTCCTCCTTCCGGCCCAAGGTCGATGATATAATCTGCGCATTTAATAATATCCATGTTGTGCTCGATGACCACAACCGAATTTCCTTCTTCTATGAGTTTCTGAACGCACTCAAGCAGTACAGACACATCATCCAAGTGAAGGCCGATTGTGGGCTCATCAAGTAGATAGAGTATTTTTTTGTTTTTTTGGTGGACAAGATTAAAGGCAAGTTTGATTCTTTGAAGTTCCCCTCCAGAAAGAGTTGTTGTCGGCTGGCCGAGTCTTAAATAGCCCAATCCTACTTCAGTGAGCGGCACAAGTTTTCTCCGGATCTTCGGGTTGTCCTCAAAGAAATCACAGGCTTCGAAAATGCTCATCTGCAAAATATCGTCAATGTTTTTTCCTTTGTATTTTACCTCAAGAATTTCGTTTTTGAATCTTTTTCCCTTGCAGGCTTCGCATGTTAAGACAACATCGGATAGAAATTGCATTTCTACGATTTGACGGCCAGCACCTTTACAACTTTCACATCTCCCCCCAGGCGTGTTAAAAGAAAAATAACCCGGTTTATAGCCCTGGGCTTTTGCTTCTCTTGTATGGCTGAAAAGTTCCCTTATCTCGTCCATGGCTTTGGTATAGGTTGCAGGAATAGAGCGAGGAGAAGTGCTGAGTGGAGATTGGTCTACCATAATCACCTTATCCACTTGGCTTTTTCCAATAATTTCTTTGAACCCGTATGTGTCTTTCCCGTTCCAGCCTTTGTACAGCACATCATATATAAGGGTGCTTTTTCCGCTTCCTGAAACGCCAGTGATGCACGTGAAAATATTAAGGGGAATTTTGACATCCAAATGTTTTAAATTGTGTCTATAAGCATTTTTGACCGTAACAAATCTTTCGGGAATCCTTCTTTGTTTTGAAAGTTTTATTTCCCTTTCTCCCCTCAGATATTTGGCAGTAATAGAATCTGGATAATCAAGGAAGCTTTTCATGGAGCCAGAGAAGATGACTTCTCCCCCTGCATCTCCTGCTCCAGGGCCCAGATCAATAATGTGCTCTGTTGATTTTATTATTTCAGGATCATGTTCCACAACAACTACTGTGTTTCCGACATTTTTCAAAGATTTAAGTATTTCAATCAACCGTTGGTTATCTCTTGCATGGAGGCCTATGCTTGGTTCATCCAGGACAAAAAGAGTTCCTACAAGAGAAGAGCTCAGGGCAGATGCCAGGTTTATTCTTTGTGCTTCACCTCCACTTAGAGTAAATGTCATCCTGTCCAAGGTAATGTAGTCGAGACCGACCTCCAGGAGGAATTTTAATCTCTCCTGGATTTCAGCGATTAATTTTTCTGAGATTTGTTTTTGAAAGGGACTTAAGGAAAAGTTTTTAAAAAAATCATCAACCTGCCGGACAGTCATCTGTACCACTTGCCCGATAGAAAAGCCGTTAATCTTGACGTTGAGCGCTAAAGAGTTAAGGCGCATTTGCCTGCAGTCCGGACATGGAACATATTTTCTGTAGCGGGCCAGCAAGACTCTTACCTGAACCTTGTATTTTTTCTTCTGAAGCCTTTCAAAGTATCCTTTGACACCTTTGTACCGCCCTTCTCCTTCAAATACAAACTGCTTCCATTCCTTTTTTAAATCTTTAAAGGGAATATCAGTTGGGATCCCCTTTTCTTGGGCCTCAAGGATCAATTTTCTCATTTTTCTTCGGGATGCTGGCTTCGTCCATGGTTCGACAGCCCCTTCTTCAAGAGATTTGTTTTCATCAGGGATAATTTTATCCTCATCAATGACCGCAAGGTCGCCAAAACCTTGGCATGTTGGGCAGGCTCCTTGCGGGCTGTTAAAAGAGAAAAGATTTGGGAATGGTTCCTCATAGATGATTTTACATTTTTTACACTCCAGGCGGTCTGAAAACAGCAGCTTCCCATGCCCTTCAGTTTGGACTTTGAGTTTTCCGTCTCCTTTTCTTAGTGCGATTTCCAGAGAATCAACCAGCCTTTCTCTCTCTCTTCTATCCAGGGTCATCCTATCCACAAGCACATCAATACTTTCGGCCCCTTCGACTTTACTATCATCTATGTTAATAATCCTGTTTTTCTGAAGAATACGGGCAAAACCATCCTTTTTCAGTGCTGATATGCCTTTCTCCAGAGGCCATGAAAAAAGTATCCATATCTTCGTGGATGGAGGAAATCGATAGAGGTCCTCTACTATTGAATCGATTGTATCCCTTTGTACAGGCTGGCTACATTTGACACAGCGGATAGTTCCTATCCGGGCAAAAAGAACCCTTAAAAAATCGTAAATTTCTGTAACTGTAGCAACTGTGGAACGTGGATTTTTTGTCACTGCTTTCTGCTGAATGGCAATTGCTGGGGGAATGCCTTCGATGAGGTCTGTATCAGGCTTTTCCATCCTTTCCAGAAACTGGCGGGCATAAGAAGATAGAGACTCGATATAGCGGCGCTGGCCTTCGGCATAAAGAGTATCGAAAGCAAGGGAGGATTTACCGGAACCAGAAACTCCCGTGACCGTAATGAGCCTGTTCAGGGGAATGTCGAGGCTAATATTTTTAAGATTGTGGACTCTGACCCCTCTTAGTTTAATCATTTCTTTTGTTTTGTTTTGGTCGTCCAAATGCCGGGCCATGAATACACCTGTTATTTCTTTGATGTTATAGATTCATATTATATTAGTGGATTGTTCGATAAATCAAATATTTACTCTCGTCAATAATCCAGTCTATAAAATTGGAAGCAGAATATATTTATATTTGATATAATATTTTACCTTGAATAAGGAGGTCATAATGCAAAAAGGGACGAAGTATGCTTTAATGCTTGGAGCAATTCCTTTTGCTGCTCTAGTTTTTGCCCTTCCTTTGGTGAACCGGATCAGGCCTGTAATACTCGGATTACCATTTATTCTGTTCTGGATTTTTTCCTGGGTAATGCTGACTCCTTTGATTCTTTTTATTGCTTATCTTCTTGAGAGGAAATTTAATAATCCCGGTGAAGGAGAGGATAAGTGAACATAGCGTTGGTAATCATTCTGGCTGTCATTCTTTTTTCCGCACTGCTGGGAATCTTTGCTGGAAGACGGGAAAAGATGAATCTGGAGAACTGGACTGTAGGAGGCCGCCGCTTTGGGATCATCTTGATCTGGCTTCTTATGGCTGGAGAGATCTATACTACGTTTACTTTTCTCGGCGCAAGCGGGTGGGCCTATTCTAAAGGAGCGCCTGCTTTTTACATATTGATCTATGGTACATTGGCTTATACTATTGCTTTTTTTATTCTTCCTGCCATATGGAAGATCGGTAAACGCTACAGCCTCCATACCCAGCCTGACTTTTTCATTAAAATTTATAACAGCCGTTCCCTTGGTATTTTTGTTGCCCTGATAGGAGTCTTTTCCATCCTCCCGTATCTGCAGTTACAGCTTGCAGGGCTGGGCTTTATTGTCGAAGTAGCCAGCAACGGTGTTATTAATTCCAATCTGGCAATATGTGTTTCATTTATCTTGACTTGCACCTTTGTATATACAAGCGGCATCAAAGGAGCTGCTTGGGTTTCCATTATTAAGGATATCATGATGATTGTTGCTGTTGGGATTGTAGGAATTGGAGCCCCCTTAATCTACTTCGGCAGTTTCGGGAATATGTTCCAAACATTGATTGAAAAGATGCCTGAACATCTTATTTTTCCAGGCTCTGCGCCTCATATGAATGTTATATGGGTGATGTCCACAGTTCTTCTGACAGGCATGGGATTCTATATGTGGCCCCACGTTTTTGGGTCTGCTTTTTCAGCAAAGAGTGAAAAAATCATTAAAAAAAATGCTATTATAATGCCTTTTTATCAAATTCCGATCTTGCTTATATTTATGGTTGGATTTACCGCTATTTTGGTAATTCCCGGCTTAGAAAATGGGGACCTGGCATTTCTAACCCTTGTTAACAAAACATATCCTTCCTGGTTCATGGGTTTTATTGGAGCGGCCGGAGCCGTGACAGCCATGGTTCCATCCGCTATTCTCGTTCTCTTTGCCTCAACGCTCTTGGCAAAAAATGTATATCAAGCGGGATTCAATCCTAAAGCCAGCAAGGAAACAGTATTGCGGCTTTCCCGTTTTATGGTAGTGGTAATTACAGCCCTGGCCCTTGGATTGGCTCTCTTTTTTCCAAATGAACTCGTACCCCTTCTTATCTTCGGTTATGATGGTGTCAGTCAATTTTTCCCTGGAGTCATCCTAGGCCTGTTCTGGAATCGTGTAACAAAGACTGGGGTATTTTCAGGATTGATTGTAGGAATCAGTGTGGTTGTGTGTCTTATCGTTGCAGGGAAAGATCCTTTTCTGGGATTAAATGCAGGGTTTGTCGGCCTTGTGGTGAATGCTTTAGTTACTGTGTCTGTAAGTATTTCGACAGGGCCTGGTCGCTGTAAATTGAGGAGTGAAAACTGAATTATCAAAAAAATCCAAAAAACGGAGGTTCTGGATGATGGAAACACTAAAAAACGAAGTGAGAGATTTGACAGGTCAACTCATAGAATGGCGGCGTGATTTTCACCGGCACCCTGAAATTGCATTTCATGAAGAAAGAACTTCAAAAACAATACTTACATTTATGGAAACTCTAGGCATGCCGGTGAGTTCATATGCAAAGACAGGATTAAGAGCTGAGCTTGAAGGAAAACCCGGGGGGAAAACAGTTGCAATCCGGGCTGATATGGATGCCCTTCCTATCACAGAGGAAGGTGATAAAGAGTACATATCAGAAAATCCTGGAGCAACCCATGCATGCGGGCATGACGGCCATATGGCTATAGCGATGGGTACAGCAAAAATCCTGGCCCACAGAAAAAACCAGTTTAGAGGGAAAGTTGTCTTTCTTTTTCAGCCGGCTGAAGAACTGCCTCCTGGAGGGGCGAAGCCAATGTTAAATGAAGGCGCTCTTGAAGGAGTAGACGCTATTTTTGGCCTTCATCTCTGGCAATCTCTGCCAACAGGTTCTATTGGTATTGTGAAAGGACCAATGATGGCCCAGGCTGATAATTTTGAGATTGTTGTAAGAGGCAAAGCCGGCCATGCTTCTATGCCTCACCAAGCTGTGGATTCTATTCTGGCTGCCTCTCATATTATAGTAAACAGTCAGAGTATAGTGAGCCGGAGTGTTAACCCGCTAAAGCCTGTTGTTGTTTCATTCGGAACTGTGAAAGGGGGAACTGTCTATAATATCATTCCACCTGAAGTGAAGTTAACCGGGACAGTGAGAACTTTTGATAGTTCAGTCCAGAACTTGGCGCAAAAGCGTCTTAAAGAAATTGCAAAAATGACTGCAAAAACTTTTGGCGCTGAATCTGAATTTAAATATATAAAGGGTTATCCTCCAGTCGTTAATAACCCGGACATGACGGATTTTGTATTGGAAGTTGTCAAAAAGGTTCTTGGCGAGGATAGGATTAAAGCATTTAATCCTGTCATGGGAGGTGAGGATTTTGCCTATTTTCTTCAGAAATTGCCAGGTGCTTTTTTGTTTTTTGGAATGGGAGATGGAATGGAATTCCCTCATCACCACCCTGCGTTTGATATAGATGAGAGGGCTTTGCCTGAGGCAACGTTGCTTATGACGAATATAGCTCTAGAATACTTAAAATATTAGATATTTGCTATTTTCGATTATTGTTTCGCTCTGATTTTTGGGATATACAAGAACTATTGATCGTACTGCAATCCTAGGTTGAGTTGAGGGGATATAAATACGGTCCAGGTGGGTGACTTCTCCAGGCGTTGAAAAATCATTGGGGCCAACAATGCCGCCGAAATGCTCACTTCTTCCGAAAGCCACATGAAAACCAAGTTTCTCATCCAGAAGAAGTTTGCCGATAGGTTGGATGCCAAAATCTTCGAGCACACCAAAGCCCAGTTCTGCCATGTTTCCATAGGCAGGTTCTCTCCGTAAATGCTCGGCCTCAACTTCGCCTGATTGACCCTGTCCTCGTGCACTTACGGCTCTGTTTTCCTTTATCCTGAATAAAACAACATCATCATTTATCTGGACAGGAAGCACTCCTTCTGTTTTACTCTTCTCTTGAAGTTCGCCTTCGTATGGAACAATATAGGCTTCTCCACTGGGGAGGTTGCCGGCCTGGCCTTTATCTGGAAAACGTCCTGTACTGGCATGTGCCTTGCGGAATCGGAGGTCAAAGAACATGCGGAATGAATCCAGGCCATCGACACTAAACTCCACCTCGGCAGCCTCGGCTCTGTCCAGTTTCTCTTTGATCAGGAGGACTCTCCGGTTGACTTCAGTATAGTCAATTCTGAGAGCAGGGATCATTTCAGGGGAAAATCCCGGCATAGTAGCTGCACGAAAACCAAATTCTTTTGCTGCATTTTTTAATGGAGCTGTAGTTGAATATTGCGTTGGCGCAAGGAATATTTGTGCTTCTTTGAAAATATCCTCAAAGGAAATTTTATTCCCATAGAGATTCAGTTCATCTGCTGTTACAGGCAATCTTTTTTTTATGAGTGTACCATAAGTTGGAAGGTCAGCATTGTTTGAGCCGACATCGGGATAGGCAATCAGCATTATTTTTTGGACTTTTAGGGATACGAGGTGGTCTTTTAACAAACGATACCATTCTTCTGCAAGTGACCGCCGGAGCTTCCAGTTGCTGTGGTCATCTTTTGGATTTCTAGGGATATCAACTAGTATACCGATTGCATGGTCTTGCGAATGGTGGGGAAAAACAGACTTGATTAAATTTACAAGTTCATTTGCAGATAACTTTTCCATGTATATCTCCTTTACTCTCTCCATTTTATAGCAATACAAAGAGGATAAGCAAGGTAAGGCTTCTCAGGTAGAAAAAGACCACAAAAAAGTAGAAGATCAGCGATAAATACTGTGGTCTGTTTGAAATTAAAAAGATGCTTTAATCTTTCAATTTTCAGAAAGAAAGAGGAAATACCCAGGGCAGCTTTAAAAAGCTGCTCTGGATGTCCTTAAATCAAGATTATGAGGTCTTTTTTAACAGCCTTCTTCTTTTTATTCCCCCTTCAAATAATTCATAAAGAATAGGCAGTTGTAAAGCTGCTAAGAAGATAGCATCCACCTCACCTCCAACGTAAACCATAGCCATTGGTGCTAATATTTCCGAACCAGATCCTCCGCTGAATATAAGAAGCGGCAGGACTCCTGCGATTATAACTAATTCCGTTATCAGAACCGGCCTGAGCCTTATCAAAGAGCCCTGGATTACAGCTTCTCTTAAAGGTTTTCCCTCTTTGCGTAGGCTATTATAAAAACCTACCATAATAAAGGCATTCTGAATAGATATGCCAAATAGAGCTATGAAACCAATAACAGATGAGACGTTGAATGTCATTCCAAAAATGTAAATTGCTATTACTCCGCTCATCATGGAAAATGGGACATTTATCATTATGCAAAGAGCATTTTTAAAGGAAAAGAAAATCATCAGCAAAAAGAAAACAAGCAGCCCTACCAGAAGGCTCAAGAATAGCAGTCTGTGAAAACCCCTCTGCTGATTTTCGAACTGGCCGCCGAAAGTAACGTAATACCCTGCCGGCAAGCTAACCTTATCTTCAATAGCCTTCTTTGCTTCTGCTACCCAGCTTCCCTGGTCTCTTTCTGTTACATTGCATATGATAACCCTTCTTCTCTGGACATTTTCCCTCATTATTGTGAGTGGCCCTTCACTCATCTCAAAGTCAGCAAGTTCTTTTAACGGAATCCTCTGGCCGGAGGGACTGTCTACAAGCAAATTTTTAATTGTTTCAATGTCCTTTCTAAATTTTTCCTGAAATCGAATAAATACGGCAAACTTTCGGTGTTCCTCAAGAATATCAGTAGTCTCTATTCCGTTTAATGCCGTCTCAATCACCTCAGATGCTTCAGAAATATTAATTCCATAACGGGCCAGATTTTTTCGGTTAAGTGTTATGTTTATTTGAGGAGTACCTGTTGTCTGTTCTATCCGCAGGTCAGCTACTCCTCTGATATTTTCAACTGTTGAATGTATTTCTTCTATTTTTTGATTCAGAACTTCCAACTCTGGCCCAAAGAGCTTAATAGCAATCGCTCCTTCAATGCCTGTAAGCATTTCTGCCATCTTGTTTTGAATTGGCTGCTCAAAGATATACCGGAGTCCTGGCATTTTATCGAGCTTTGCTCTCATTTCATTTAACATTTCCTCTAGATGGAGCTTCCTCTTTTTCTTCGGTGCTAATTCCATAATATAATGACTGTGATTGACCCCGTGGGCATGTTCTGATTGTTCTGCACGGCCAGTTGTTCGATTAATGGATAATACTTCGGGAAATTCTAGCATTAATTTTTCTACTCTTTGTCCTATCCGATTGCTTTCTTCCAGAGATGTTCCTGGTGAGAGAATGCTGCTCAGTATAATTGAACCTTCGTCCATTTGTGGAATAAATTCCCTTCCGATTTTTGGAATCAAAATAATCATCAGAGAGAGATAGACAATGCCTGTAATAAGAAGGTATTTCCAGCGGTGTTCCAGGCAGAAACTCAGCGCAATTTTATATATTTTCTTCATGAATTTCATGACGACGTTATCTTCCTCAGAAATTTTCTTTTTCTTCAATACTAATGAGCAAAGAACAGGCTGAATAGTTAAGGCGCAGAGCAGTCCTGCAACAAGAGATGCCGCAACTGCAAAGGCAGCAGGAGCAAACATCCTTCCTTCTATTCCGGTTAATCCGAATAATGGCAAAAAGACCAGGATAATAATAAGAGCCGCTTCAAATATAAGATGTCCGACTTCCTTAGCTCCTTCGAGAGTACCTTGGACGATTCCCTTTCCTTTTTGTTGGAGAATGCGGTATATGTTTTCTACCATGATGACAGATGAATTAGCCATCTTCCCTATTCCAATAGCGAGCCCCCCCAGAGACATGACAGTTATGCTAATGCCGAATATTTTCATCATTATCACGGCAAACAGCACCGATATTGGTATTGTAAATGAAGTTATCAGAGCAGACCTTAGATTGCCCATGAATAGTAAAATAACCAGTATAACCAGAATAGATCCCTCTATCATTGACCTTTCCACGTGGCCTATGGACTCCCATATAAGGACAGACTGGTCATAATAGGGAGTTGTCTTTATTTTTTCAGGAAGGGATTTGGCCAGACTTTCAAGAGCATTTTTAACGTTTCGGATAGTAGTGAGGGTGTTTCCTCCATATTGTTTTTCTATGACAACATCTACTACTTCACGGCCATTTCGGCTGGCTATCCCTCTTCTTAGTTTATGTCCCACCTTTACCTCAGCGACGTCTTTAATATATACAGGGACATTGTTCCTTGCTGTAATCACTGTAGTTTTAATATGCTCAATAGTTTTCATTCTCCCAAGGCCGCGGATGATAAATTCTTGAGGACCCTTGAAGAGAAGGCCCCCTGTAGGGTTATAGTTGTTTTCTTCTATAGCTTTTTTGACATCGGATATAGTAACACCGAAATTTTTTAACTGAGTAGGGTCAACCAACACCTGATACTGCTTAATGAATCCTCCAAGGTTGACCACAAAGGAAATACCCGGAACTCCCAATAATCTGTAGCGAATTACCCAGTCGCTTACTGACCTGAGTTCCATAGGGTCGACATCACCTTCTACCACAAATTGAAACACTTCTCCCATCCTGGATGATACTGGCCCAAGAATGGGACTGAGGCTGGCTGCAGGAAGCTGATTTACTACAAGTTCCAGCCGGCTGGTGACTAACTGCCTGGCCAAATAAATGTCTGTTCCCCAATCAAATTCAACCGTAACGACGGAAATGCCCAAACTCGACTCAGAACGCACACGTATCACATGGGGGGCACCGTTCAGGATACTCTCCAGAGGTCTGGTAATTAATTTCTCTATTTCTTCTGAGGGCATTCCATAGTTCTCCGTAACTATGTTTACGAGAGGAGCATTTAAGTCAGGATAGACATCTACTGGCAGACTTAGAAATGTTATTATTCCTCCAACTATGACGACTGCAGTTAGAAGAATGAGTAATAATCTATTTTTTAATGACCAATCGATCAGTTTTTCAATCATTTGAATGTCTCCCTTTCATTTTGAGAAGTGAATAATTCTGATTTTGCATTATCTCTCTTTTTTAATGGATAACACCTAGAGAAATATCTTTATCCGAAAGTTCAGAAAGGATTTGAGAATTTCCTTTGACGACAACTTCATCACCCTCTTTCAATCCGCTGAGAATTTCAATGAGGTTATCAAACCTCGTCCCAACTCTCACAACTTTTTGATAAAAAGAATCTCCTTCTTTCACAAGAACAAGTTTTTTCCCTCCTGAATCCAGCACCGCATCTATTGGAACAACCAAAGCATTTCTTTCTCTACTAGTGGAAATTTTAACATTGGCAAACATACCCACTTTGAGCAGGCTGTCTTTATTAGCCACTTCTGTCCTGACGCATACAGTCCTAGTCTCTTCGTTGAATATATCGGATATGAAGATAACTTTCCCTGAAAATATTTCTTCTGAATAAGCAGGGACCATCACTTCCACTTTTTCGCCTACCTTTATCAGGGAAAGGTCTTTTTCATATATATCAGCATCAATCCATAATGTGGATAAATCCATAATAGTGAACAGGTCATTGCTTTGGTCCACCATGGCTCCAACGATTGCTTCTCTCTTTACTACACGACCACTTATAGGAGTTGAGAGATAAATTGTAGGGTTTATTTCGTGTGTTGTGGCAAGCTTTTTAACATCTTCCTCTGTAAATCCGATAGTATGAAGGTTCTTTTCTGAGGCATTAAGGTTGGCTGTGGCTATCTTATAATCTGCCTCAGAAGATGCTAGATTCTTTTGTGAAGTTACGTTTTCTTTAAATAGTCTTTGCTGCCGCTCATAATTGATTTTTGCCAACTCCATAGATGCATAATCCTTGTAAAATGCAGATTTTGCGGTGGCGACATCCACACTTTCAAGGACCACAAGTTTATCTTCTTTCTTAACCCAGTCTCCGGCATTTACAAAAACGTCTTTTATTCTTCCGGAAAATAAAGGGCCAACGATGGCGACTTTATTCTCATTTGCTTTAACTTTTCCGGTAGCCAGAGTAATGGAACCGATTTTTTTCATTCTTGCAGGTTTCACTTCAATGTCAATAGCTTGAGTTTCTTCAGGGGTAAGTTCTAATGATTTTTCAAGACCTTTTCCTGCTTTTACAAGGCGGCCCAAGCCTCTGCCTTTACCTCCTTGCCCTTTTCCTAAGCCATGTTCAATCTTTTCACTCTGATTAGGTTCTGATTTCTTGACAATCGATTGACGTTCCGTGCGGCTTTGTTTGCATGTTATTCCAGAGACAATGATTGTGATCATTAGGAAAAAATATAGATGTGTCTTTTTCATTTAACTTCTCCTTCTAATTTTTGGCCGATGGATTTTTCCAGAGCAGCCAAAGCTACATCATAATTATAAAGGGCATCAGCATAGGACTTTCTGGCTTCAAGCAGAGTCCTGCGAGCATCGATAAGTTCTATGCTGCCAATTTCTCCCTCTTGATAACTAATAAGAAACATTCTGTAGACTTCTTCTGCCTGGGTTAAGATATCACCTTCGAACAATTTAATCTGATTGTCTGCTGTCAGGGCATTCATATAAGCTTCTTCCACTTCTAATAAGATAGAGTTTTTTATGTGTTCGGCCTCATTATTAATAGAGCTTATATTAGCCTGGGCTTCGGCAATTTCGCCTTTTTTAGGCTGCCAGAAGAACAGGGGAATTGGAAATGACAGAGTGACATCCCACCATTTTCCTTCTCCTACTATATGGTGTTTTGAGACCCCAAGTTCAAAGTCGGGCAAATAAGTCATAAAAGCCTGTTTTTTTTTGCAGGTTCCCTTTTTCCAACGAAAAGCTGATTTTTTTCATTTCTGGGCGAAAGGACAATGCTCTTTTTGTAAATTCTTCCAAGTCAAGATTTATAGCAGGCCTTTTCAGTTCGCCCTGGATTTCAAGTGGAGAGTATTTTTTTCTGGCCAGAAGAAAGTTTAAATAGGCTTTTGCCAACTTGACCTCATTGGATGCTTTTTTCACTTCATTGGAAGCTTTTGATGCTTCAACCGAGGCCCTTAAAACCTCTACTTTTGCCACATCCCCAGCATCAAATTTCAACTTGGCTTTTTTTTTGAAAATCACTACTGAGTTCCAGATCCTGCTGGGCATATTTTAGTTTTTCCTGATTAAGAAGAAGGCTGTAAAAAGCATTTTTTACTTGCAAAGTAATATCGAGTTTCAGGAGATTCAGGTCTGCCATAATTTCATTAGATTCGCGTGTGGCGATTTTTCCCCTTAGGGATCTCTTCCCTGGGAACTCAACCG